>CAYZHJ010000004.1:4072-12084 GCA_964478305.1 uncultured Ectothiorhodospiraceae bacterium | reverse complement strand
ACGAAGCCGTAGGCTTCCGCCAGCCCGCGGAAATCCGGTGCGAACAGCTCGACGCCCACCGGCGCGATGTCCTCGGCCTCCATGGCGATGCGGATTTCGCCGAAGGCGGCATTGTTCCAGCAGATCACGATGACGGGGCGGCCATGCGCCCGGATGGCGGCCAGCTCGCCCAGCGTGTAATGCAGCCCGCCGTCGCCGATCAGGCAGACCACGGGGCGATCCGGGGCCGCCAGGCTGGCGCCCAGCGAAGCGGGCAGGGCGTAACCCAGCGTTCCGTAACCCATCGCGGAATTGAACCAGCTGCCCGGCTGCGCGGCCGCGAAGTACAGGTTGCCGGCATAGATCGGATGGGTCGAATCGCCCACCAGGATCGCCTCCGGCAGGGTGTCGCGAACCTGTTCCAGGAAGCGCAGTGCCTGCTGCATGCCGGCGTCGAGGCCGTTCCGGGCCGTTTCGCGTGCATGGCGTGCTCGTCCGGCGCCGTCCCGGTTCGGACGATCATCAGCCGCGGGCAGCATGTCCAGGAGCGCCTGCACGGTGGCACCCGCATCGCCGGAAAGCGGCAGATCGGGCGCCCGCGGCCGAAGCATCTGGGCGGGGTCGATGTCGATGCGGATCAGATCCGCGGAAAGGGCGGGCATGCCCCGCTCGTACATGTCGTAGTCGGTCGGCCCCATTTCGGTTCCGATGGCGAGCACGCAATCGCTGGATTCGAGCAGCTCGCGCACCGGCACGAGCGAGGGGCTGGCCGGGACGGCCAGCAGGTGTCCGGGCGTGAGCAGGCCGCGACCGTTCACCGTCATGATCGTGGGCGCGTCAAGACGTTCGGCCAGCGTCCGCAGCGGCTCCGCGGCCCTGCGGGCCCCGCCGCCGGCCAGGATCACGGGCCGCTCGGCACGCGCCAGTCGCCGCGATGCCTCGTTCAGGGCACTTGCCGATGGATGCGGGAGGGCCGGCGCAGGACCCCTCGCCGACACGTCCGCCGGCGGAACCTCGTTCCACAGATCGAGCGGGATCTCGATGTGAACCGGACGCGGGCGTTGGCTGTTGAACACTCCGAAGGCCTGCTCGAGCACGGCCGGCAGGTCGGCCAGGGAATGCAGCGTCTGGCTGAAGGCACTGACACCGGCGGCCAGCGCCTGCTGGTCGGGCAATTCGTGCAACTGGCCCAGGCCGCGGCCGAGGTGACGGCGGTGCGAGACGCTCGAGATCACCAGCATGGGGATGGACTCGGAATACGCCTGCGCCATCGCGGTCGCGATATTGGTCAGCCCCGGTCCGGTGATGACGAAGCACACGCCCGGCTTGCCGGACACGCGGGCGTAGGCATCGGCCATGAACCCCGCGCCCTGCTCGTGGCGCGGCGTGACGTGCTCGATCGAGCTGTCGGCCAGGCCGTCGTAGAGGGCGATGGTATGAACGCCGGGGATGCCGAATACGCGCTCGACGCCGAACGCTTCCAGCAGCCGGATGATCCAGGGACCGGGGCGGGGTGCTTCAGCCATCACAATACCTTTCTCGGTCGTTCACGATGTTCGCGGTTGCCCGCCGGCTCTCAAGTCCCTGCTCGGGCGGGACTGGGGGCGTTCCGCAATTGCCGGCAGAATGCGTCAATACGGCGACAGGCGTCTTCCAGCCGATCGTCGTCGAGCGTGTAGGACAGCCGCAGGTAGCCGGCCGCGCTGGATCCGAAGGCACTGCCGTCGAGCACCGAGACGCCCTGATCGGTGAGCAGGCGCCAGGCGAAATCGTGGCTCGACAGGCCCGTGGCCCGGATGTCGACCATGGCGAACATGCCCGCCTGCGGGGTCAGGACCCGGATGTCAGGAATGTTGTCGAGGCGCTCGACGACGAGGTCGCGACGATGGCGGTAGATCCGCCGGAAACGCTCGGTGATCTCGTCGCCCTGTTCGACGGCCAGCAGGGCGGCCTGCTGGACGAAACCGGGCAGTCCGTAGAGAACGCACAACGCGAGATTCGCGGCATGCTCGATGAGCCCGGCCGGGGCAATCATCCAGCCGCAGCGCCAGCCGGTCATGGCGTGCGACTTGGAAAGACTCGATACGGTGACCGTGCGTTCGGCCATGCCCGGCAATGCGGCGATGGAGCGATGCGGCGCATCGAAGACGAGGCTGCCGTACACCTCGTCGCTGACGACCCAGAGATCGTGCCTGCGGGCGATATCGGCAATGGCCGTGAGTTCCCGTTCGTCGAGCACCACGCCGGTGGGATTGTTCGGTGTGATCAGGAACAGGGCGCGAGTCCGCGGCGTGACGGCCGCTTCGATCGCACCGGGGTCGGGGCGGAAGCCGTCCTCCGCGCGCGTGTCGACCTCGACCGGTATCGCGCCGCTGGCCCGGATCGTTGCCTCGTAGGTGACGTAACCGGGACGCAGCATGATCACCTCGTCACCGGGATCGAGCAGCAGCATGCTGGCGAAGAACAGGCCGTTCTGGGCACCGGAGACGACGCACACGTTCTCCTCGCCGGCAGCCCAGCCGCCATGGTTCGAGAAGTGGCGTGCGATGGCGCGACGCAGGGGAAGTTCACCGGCGCAGTTCGTGTAGTGGGTATCGCCGGCACGCATTGCCGTGCCGGCACGTTCCACGATCGAGGCGGGGGTGGCGAGATCGGGATCACCGACACTCAATACCAGCACATCCTCGCCGCGTGCCCGTGCCTGCATGGCCCGCTCGTGGATGCGCCAGGCAGCCGCTCCCTCACCGGCGATCCGTCCCGCCCGGGATGAGAAATTCATGCTCGTTCACGCCTCCCGCCGGTGGCACTCTCCCTCATCGGCCTCAGCGTAGCCGGAATTGAACGATTGTTCAACAAGAATCGGGGCCGCCGCCCGGCGAAGTTGACAGTCGACGGAGGCGGTGCTTTCTTGACGCCACCATGTCGGGAAAGGGCACGACAGCGGGAGAGGCCCGCTTGCGCAAGTTCGAGCGCCAGTCGCCGGATGCACGCCGCGAGGCGCTCATGGACGCCACGCTTCGCTGCCTGGCGGACCGCGGCGTCGAGCGGACCTCGATTCGCAGCATCTGCGAGGAGGCCGGCGTCTCGGTCGGCCTGGTGAATCACTATTACAGCAGCAAGGATGCCCTGATCGCCGATGTCTACGGCCGCCTGGCCGACGGGCTGCTCGAGGCGCTGCAGAAGGAGGTCGAGCGCAATGGCGGCTCGGCACGGCAACGCCTGTCGGCGTTCTTCAGTGCTTCCTTCTCGTCCGTGGTCCTCGACCCGGATCTGCTGCGGGTGTGGCTTTCGTTCTGGAGCATGACTCATCGTTCCGAGCTGATTGCCGATGTGCATGCACGCACCTACGGCAATTATCTCGCGACACTCGAGGAGATGCTCGCGGCGCTGGCTCGCGAGGAAGGCCCGGGCGAACTCGATGTCCGCCTCACGGCAATCGGCCTTTCCGGGTTGCTCGACGGACTCTGGGTCGAATGGTGCCTGCACTCGGGCACGTTCTCCCCCGAAGAGGGTGTGCGCCTGTGCGAAGCATGCCTGGCGGGCATGACGGGCCGGGTGGAATCCGAAGCGGGTGACTTGCGGGCCGGCAATCGTTGATTCACTTGAACATCTGTTCAATTATATGACATGCTCGTTCGAAAGACGGGCGAAAACGGCCGGTCCGGTTCCGGACACGCTGGAGGGTGTCACCGTCGCCGCAACAGACGATTCGACAGAAAGGGCCGTCGAGGCCACCGGCATCCGGAAGCGATTCGGTCTCCTTGAAGTGATCAAGGGTGTGTCGCTGGCCGCCAGGGATCGTGATGTTGTCTCGATCATCGGTGCCAGCGGGTCGGGCAAGAGCACGTTGCTGCGCTGCCTGAACCTGCTGGAGATCCCGGACGAGGGTGAACTGTTCATTGCCGGCGAGCAGGTCCATTTCGACCAGGCCGCCGACGGCCGGATCACGGGCATCAACCGACGCCAGGTACAACACCTGCGGGCGAAGGTCTCCATGGTCTTCCAGCAATTCAATCTCTGGCCTCACCTGACGGTACTGGGCAACGTGATCGAGGCCCCGATCCATGTGCTGGGAATGAATCGCCAGGAGGCGATCGAACTGGCCGAGCACTTTCTCGACAAGGTGGGGATGTCGGACAAGCGTGACGAGTATCCCGCCTTCCTGTCCGGTGGTCAGCAGCAGCGCACGGGGATCGCCAGGGCGCTGGCGATGCGGCCGCGGGTCCTGCTGTTCGACGAACCCACTTCCGCGCTCGACCCCGAGCTGGTCGGAGAGGTACTTCACGTCATACGGGATCTCGCCGATGAAGGCAGGACGATGATCCTGGTGACTCATGAAATGCGCTTTGCCCGTGATGTGTCCACGGAAGTGATCTTTCTCGACCAGGGTGTGATCGAGGAAAAGGGTTCACCGGAACAGGTATTCGAGGAGTCGGCGAGCGAACGCTGTCGGCAATTCGTCTCGACTGTCTCCTGAGTGCGTTCCCCGGCGCATCATCAGCGCCGGGGCGTGAATCAGGAGTTGTTCGCAAATGAAGATACCGCGACCGTTGTGTCGCGAACATGGGAGAACAGGACCATGAAATGCATACGCTGTTTCGCATCCGCCATCGCCGGCCTGATGGTGATGATTGCCTCGAGTGCATCGCTTGCAGCCGAACCATTGCGGATCGGCATTGCTGCCGAGCCGTATCCGCCGTTCACATACAAGTCGGCCGACGGTGACTGGACCGGCTTCGAGGTCGAGCTTGCCAACCTGATATGCGAACGCATCGATGCCGAGTGCAGAATCACGCCGACCGGCTGGGACGGCATCATCCCGGCACTGCAGGATGAACGGATCGACATGATCATGACGTCCATGTCGATTACCGCAAAGCGACAGGAAGTGATCGACTTCACGGACCCGTATTACTACACCCACGGTGCCTATGTGGCCGCAAAGGATCTCGATCTCGACATTCCGGACGGCTTGAACGGGAAGATCCTCGGCGTCCAGGGTGCGACCACCCACGCGAACTACGCGCGCGAGGAACTGCGCGACAAGGTGGAGAAGATTCGCACGTATGACGAGCAGGAAGCCGCGAACCGCGACCTGCTGGCGGGCCGCATCGATGTCGTGCTGGCCGACGAACTGCCCATGAACGAGTTCGTCGATCGCGACGAAGCCAGCGGTTTCGAAATCAAGGGCATGGCACCCAAGCATCCCGCTTTCGGTGAAGGAATCGGAATCGGGCTGCGCAAGGGCGAGGACGAGCTTCGCGGGCGCCTGAACGACGCCATTGCCGAAGTCATCGAGGATGGTTCCTGTGCCGAGATTTCCGAGGAATATTTCGGGCGGGATATCTGTGGCGGCTGATTCACGGAAGTACCCGGCGCCCCGGTTTCATGCATTGCATGAAACCGGGGCGCATTCCTTTCGGCACGATATCCGCGATCATTGATGCAGCATGTTCGGTGAGGCCTCCATCCTGGACTGGACCGGCCCCATGCTGCAGGGCGCGTTCGTCACGGTCCAGATCGCGGTTCTGTCCTATCTGATCGGCATCCTGCTGGGCCTGCTCGGCGCGACCGCCAAGCTGAGCGGGATTTCCCCGCTGTACGCAACCGCGGCGTTCTATTCGACCCTGATTCGCGCGGTTCCCGAACTGTTGCTGATCATCCTGCTGTATTACGCGGGAACACAGGGCCTCAACTGGTTGCTGAAGGCGGCCGGACATGACGGGACTGTCGAAATCACCGGCTTCGTGGCCGCGGTCGCGGTGCTGGCGGTCGTCCAGGGTGCCTACATGACCGAGGTGCTGCGTGCCGCCATCCAGGCAATCCCGCATGGCCACATCGAGGCCGCGGACGCCTTCGGCATGTCTCGCCGGCGACGCTTTTTCCGCATCGTCATACCGGAGGCATTGCCCAACGCACTTCCGGGCATGTCGAATCTGTGGCTGATCCTGGTCAAGGATACGGCCCTCATCAGTGTCGTCGGTTTCGAGGAACTCTTCTTCACGGCACAGCAGGCCGCGGCGAGCACGCGCTCGTACTTCATCTTCTACACCGCCGCGGGTGCGTTGTACCTGGCGATGACGATGATTTCCAACGTTGGATTCCGCAAGGCCGAGCGTGTCGTTCGACGTGGTCAGGCGGGAGTCTGAGGCCCCATGGACTTTTCCTGGCTGAGCAACGAATTCTACCTGGAGTACCTCTGGGAAGGATTCGTCAACACCTTGCTGCTCGTAGCCGTATCGGGTGTTCTGGGTTTTTCGCTTGCAGTCGGCGTCGCGCTGGCCCAGGTCGCGGGGCCGAAACCGCTCGCCTTGATCACCCGCGCTTACACGACCGTGATTCGCGGAACTCCGCTGCTGGTACAGCTCTTCTTCTTCTACGACGGCGTGGGCCGTGTCCTGCCGCAGATCCCGGGCGTCCGGGAGATGTTCTTCTGGCCGCTGCTGCGGGATCCGTTCTTCTATGCCGTGCTCGCGTTCACGCTCAGTGTCGGCGCCTACGCGGGCGAGGTCATTCGGGGTGCGATGCTGAGCGTACCGAAGGGAGAGCTGGAAGCGGCGCGCTCGTTCGGCATGTCCCGATTCCAGGTATTGCGGCGGATCTGGCTTCCGCATGCGGTTCAGATCTGTCTCCCGACCCTGACCGGTGAAATGATCCTGCTGCTGAAGTCGGTCCCGCTCGTGTCGACGATTGCCGTCATCGACCTGCTGCGTGCGGCCAGCATCATCCGCGACGAGACCTTCCGGGTCTACGAGCCGTTGCTGCTGGTTGCGGGAATCTACATCGCGATGGTCATGCTCCTGACCCTGGTCATGCGTCATGTCGAGCGCAACTTCCCCGGCCGCAAGCCGGCCGCCATGACGGATGAGCCGGCCCGGCTCTGATTCCCGGCAGCAACGGGTTCACCGCCCGGACTGTTATCGAGCGTGTCAGTCGGCCTGTTCGAGAACGAGGCTCGAACAGGTCATGCCGGCCTCGGCCCTGGCCAGCTCGGTGATATCGACAACCCTGACGGGGAAACCCGCCTTTTCCAGGCGTTCGTGCGTCCGCCGATGCGCCGCCGCGCAGAGCAGCGTCGAGCCGATGCGCAACGCGTTGCCGGCGTGAGGCTCGTCCGGGTGTACATGAATGGTGCGCATGCCCTCGAACAGGGATTCGTCAACCCAGTCCGGATTGAGCAGGACGGTGTTGTCCCCGAGCCAGCTGACGGCCGACTTGAGGTGGAGACAGCCGTGGACGGCAATACCCCGGACGACGTAGTCAAGGGGCTCGAGGAGGTGAGCGAGTTGGTCGATACCCGCCGCATTCGAACGGCTCGTTCGACCGACGTACAGGCTGCGGTCCATCCGCAGCACATCGCCGCCATCCAGGGTTGCCGGTGCCTCGATGGTGCGGATCTCGCGATAACGCGCGAGGGCCGCCGCGATCGAGGCCGTTTCCGGCCGGCGGGAAGCGGCTCCCGGGCGAGTGATGACCGCGATTTCCGGCAGAACCACGGCCGTGTCCTCGACGAAGACCGAGTCGGGCAATTCGGCCTCCGCGGGCAGTTGTTCCACCGTGCAGCCGAGGTCCCGCAGTGCGCGTTCGTAGGCTTCGTGCTCGGCAGCGGCGCGATCGGCATCGATCGCGGTGCGCTCCAGATGCGTCAACTCGCAGGCGGCCAGATTCGGACTCGGGGCGCGGGTGATGGCGTGCAGCTTCATGCATCGAGGCTCCGACGCAGCGCCTCCAGCAGCTTCGCCGCCGCGGCCAGAATCATCGCGCCAACCCCGTCTCCGGGCAGCAGTGCAATGCGGTAACTCATTCCCTGGTTTCTCCCGTAGCGGTATCCACAGTCATTCCTGCTGGATACGCAGTGCGATGAGCATCTCGCAAAGGCGCAAAGCAGGCAATGAGCAGATTTCATTCTGTTCTCTCTGCATCCTCTGCGGACTCTGCGAGATTCTTCATGCTCGAACTGGAATCTCTCGCAGAGCCCGCAGGGGACGCAGAGAATCAAAAGCAACAATCAATTCTCTTTCACTCTTTGCGAG
>CAYZHJ010000004.1:0-3972 GCA_964478305.1 uncultured Ectothiorhodospiraceae bacterium | reverse complement strand
GCAGGGGACGCAGAGAATCAAAAGCAACAATCAATTCTCTTTCACTCTTTGCGAGAGGCCGAACGCACGGCATTCAATACAGCCTCAAGCACCGAGACACGTGCATGAAGGAATTCACTGGATGGCACATGATCAGGTCCGCCCGGCACGACGATTGCCCAGTGCCTCGGGATTGACCAGGCCGGCGCAGTTCTCGCCGCGCAATGCGGCGATGGCGTATTCGCTGCCGAGCTCGCGTGCACGCCGTTCCGCGACTTCCGAGTACCAGGCCGCGTGGGGGGTGATGATGACGTCGTCACGTCCCAGGAGTGGATGATCCGCCGGCGGAGGTTCCTGCGTGAGCACGTCCAGTCCCGCACCGCCCAGGTGACCGCTTTCGAGTGCCTCGAGCAGTGCCCGTTCGTCGATGACAGCCCCGCGGGCCGTATTGATCACCACCGCGCCTTCCGGCAGGCGCGCAAGGGCAGGGGCGTTGACCAGGCATTCCGTTGCCGGGGTCAACGGTACATGGATGGAAAGCACATGCGAACCATCGAACAGTGCATCGTACCCGACTGCTTCGGCACCTCGCTCCCGCATGGTTGCGGCGTCCATGTGAGGGTCATGGGCCAGTATCCGGCAACCCAGCGCCAGGGCCCGCTCGGCCGCGGCCCGGGCCTTGCGGCCGAAACCGAGAAAGCCGAAGGTGCAATCCGCGATCGCGCGGCGCGGTGATACCAGGCGCCAGTTCCAGCCGCCGCGGCCGGTGTCGGCATCGTATTGCGGCAGGCCGCGCAGCAGTGCGAGCGCCATCGCCAGGACATGGTCCGCGACTTCGTCGTCGCAGTAGGTCGGGATATTGATCACGCGGATGCCGCGAGCGGTGGCGACATCCATGTCGATGCCGTCGACACCCGTGGCATAACGCACGATGACCGACGGATCGATCGCGTCCAGGGCTTCCCGGTCCACGATCTTGTAGTGCGTGAGCAGCACGTCGGCGCGTCCGACCCGGCTGGCGAGATCCTCGCTCGCGATTTCCATGCTGTCGAAGACGACGCCGGGGCAGGCGGATTCGAAAATGGCTCGCTCCACCGAGACATCACCGAAGCCATCGGGATCGACATGCACAACCCGCAGGGGATGAATGGCCTGATTCGCCAAGGAGATACCTCCTTCCGGTCGATGTGGATTCCTTCCGGCCGGTGGCCGAAGCAGTTGCATACGATACCAGCAGGGGGAACCTCAGGTTGATTCGGGGGATGAGGTGCCGCCATTCCCGGCGACCGCAGGCCGCTGAATACGAAGGGCCATGGAATCCCCGTTTTCATGGCCCTGCCTTGGCGGGGCCGGGGTGGCTCCTGATCAGGCCTTCACGAGAAGGGCCCCGCCGGAGCGGGGCCCTTTCCATCCGTGCAAGCCGCGGTGCGCCTACTTCGCGGCGTCGTGGCGTTTCGCGACCTCGTCCCAGTTGACCACGTTCCACCAGGCCTCGATGTAGTCCGGCCGGCGATTCTGGTACTTCAGGTAGTACGCGTGCTCCCAGACGTCCAGGCCGAGGATCGGTGTACCGGGATCGTCCGCCTTGTCCTGCATCAGCGGCGAGTCCTGGTTCGGCGTCGAGGTGATTTTCAGGTTGCCGTCGCCGTCGACGATCAGCCAGGCCCAGCCGGAACCGAAACGGCCGACCGCGGCGTTGGCAAAGGCTTCCCTGAACGCGTCGAAGCTGCCCCAGACCTGCTGGATGGCTTCGCCCAGTGCGCCTCCGGGTTCACCACCGCCGTTCGGGCTCATGATCTCCCAGAACATCGTGTGATTGGCGTGGCCGCCGCCGTTGTTGCGTACCGCGCCCTGGATGTCGGCGGGCAGGGCACCGATACTGGAAATCAGTTCCTCCACCGGCTTCCTGCCGAGTTCCGGATGCTGCTCGATCGCCGCGTTGAGCTTGGTGACATAGGTGTTGTGATGCTTGCCGTGATGGATCTGCATCGTGGTCGCATCGATGTACGGTTCCAGTGCATCGTGATCGTACGGCAGCTCGGGCAGTTCGTACGCCATCTGTGTTCCCTCCCGTTAGCAGCAAAATGATCGGTTGGATCTCGGGCCGCGTCCGTCAACCTGAGGATGCGACGGGGACGATTCAAGGGAGCGGGACCGTTCCCCCTTCACGCGGCGCGATCCGGTTCCGGCCGCCTCCGTGAGGCAGGCGGGCAGATGGTTCACTATGCCACATCCGCGGCGGCGCGTTGCCGCGCGACCGTGACGAAGGCACCGGCCGCGTTGCCGAGGCTGCGTCCGGATCGCTGCACCAGCCCCAGCTCGCGCTGCAGGGCGATCGCCGGGATATCGAGTGCGACCAGATCGCCGGCATTCATGGACCGCGGCAGGGCCGACCAGCCCAGGCCGACCTCGACCATCATCTTGATGGTTTCCAGGTAGTTGGTTTCCATCGCCACCCGCAGATGCAGTCCCCAGGGCCGCAGTGCGGCCGCGACGATGCGGCGGGTGAAGGTGGTCGGGGCCGGCAGGATGGCCACATGGGCCGCGAGCTCCGCCGGCTCCACCCGCTCTCGACCGGCGAGGCCGTGCCCCGGCCCGACGACGATGTCGAGCGGATCCGGCCACAGGCGCTCGACCGTCAGGGTATCGGCCGGGTGTTGCGGCAGGGTGACGACCGCCAGCTCGAGTTCGCCGCGATCGACCGCGAGGCAGGCCTGCTCCGAATCCATGAAATGCAGGTCGAGCTCGACATCGGGGTAGGCGGCGGTATAGGCACGCAGGACCGGCGGCAGGCGGTGCAGGCCGATGTGATGGCTGGTGCCGATGCGCAGGCGGCCACCGATCCGGCCCTGCAGATCCGCGACGGCCTGGCGGCTGGCCTCGATTTCCGCCAGCACCCGGCGGGCATGCGGCAGCAGGGTCTCGCCGGCCTCGGTGAGGCGCACGCTGCGGCCCATGCGGTCGAACAGCGCGGCCCGCAGCTCGTCCTCCAGCGCCGACACCCGCTTGCTGACGGCCGGCTGGGTCAGGAACAGGGCATCCGCGGCCCGCGAAAAGGAACCGTGCTCGGCCACGGCCAGAAAGGCCTGAAGGGCGGACATCTCCATCGGTTCTGCCTCATGTATCTCTATCAGGAATGCATTATATAAAAATAATGAATTTGAGTAATGGCACATCCGACGCTATGTTATTGCCCGGAACGAAACGGACACCGGCGGGATTTCCATGAGCGGCAGGACACTCTACGACAAGATCTGGGACCAGCACGTGGTGCGCGAGCAGGGCGAGGGCGCCGCGCTGCTCTACATCGACCGCCACATGGTGCACGAGGTGACCTCGCCCCAGGCCTTCGAGGGACTGCGCCTGGCCGGCCGTCGCCCCTGGCGGACCTCGTCCGTGCTGGCGACCGCGGATCACAACGTGCCGACCGTCAACCACACCGCCCCGATCGAGGACCCGCTGTCGCGCGCGCAGGTCGACACCCTCTCGCGCAATTCCCGCGAATACGGCATCCGCCTGTTCGGCATGGGTGACGCCCGCCAGGGCATCGTGCACGTGATCGGCCCGGAGCAGGGCGCGACCCTGCCGGGCATGACCATCGTCTGCGGCGATTCGCACACGGCAACCCACGGCGCCTTCGGTTCGCTGGCCTTCGGCATCGGCACCTCCGAGGTCGAGCACGTGCTCGCCACGCAGTGCCTGATGCAGTACCAGGCGAAGAACATGCGGGTCAGCGTCGAGGGCGAACTGCCGCCGGGGGTGACCGCGAAGGACGTGATGCTGGCCATCATCGGCCACATCGGCACCGCCGGCGGCACCGGGCATACCATCGAGTTCGCCGGCTCGACCATCCGCGGCCTGTCCATGGAGGGCCGCATGACCATCTGCAACATGGCCATCGAGGCGGGCGCGCGCGCCGGCCTGATGGCGGTGGACGACCACACCATCGAGTACATCGCCGGTAGCCCGTTCGCGCCGAGCGGCGAGCAGTGG
>CAYZHJ010000003.1:0-81082 GCA_964478305.1 uncultured Ectothiorhodospiraceae bacterium | reverse complement strand
CGGCATCGTGGTCGAATGCCAGGACGAGCGCTCGCAGCACAAGAACCGCGCCAAGGCACTGTCCTTCCTGCAGGCGAAGCTGATGTCGCGGCAGGAAGCCGAGCAGACCGCCGAGCAGGAACGCGAGCGCCGGCTGCAGGTCGGGTCGGGCGATCGCTCCGAACGCATCCGCACCTACAACTTTCCCCAGGGCCGGGTGACGGACCATCGCATCAACCTGACCCTGTACCGGCTCGACGACGTGCTCGCGGGGGATCTCGACCTGCTGGTCGCTCCGCTCACCACCGAGTACCAGGCGGACCAGCTCGCGGAACTCGCCGGCGAGGCCGGATGACCACCGTGGACGAGGCGCTGAAGGGCGCCCGGGGCCGGTTCACGACATCGGACAGCCCGGCGCTCGATGCCGAACTGCTGCTGGCGCATGCACTGGGACGAAACCGCACCTGGCTGCACGCCTGGCCGGAGGTGCGGCTCGATCCGCCATCACTCGAACGCTTCGACGAGCTGGTCGCACGTCGTGCCGCCGGTGAACCGATCGCCCATCTGCTCGGCGAGCGCGAATTCCGCTCGCTCGCGTTCGAAATCACGCCGGATGTGCTCATTCCCCGCCCCGAGACCGAGACGCTGGTGGACGCAGTGCTGGCGCACCTGCAGGCGCACGCGCTGCAGCGGCCGGCCATCCTCGACATGGGCACCGGCAGCGGCTGCATCGCCGCGAGCCTGGCCCGTGAACGGCCCGACAGCCATGTCGTTGCCGCCGATGCCGGCGCGGACGCCCTCGCCGTCGCCCGGCGCAATGCCGGACGCCACGGCCTGACGAACATCGAGTTCGTGCAGGGCCGCTGGTTCCGGCCACTGGGACGGCGGCGGTTCGACGTCATCGTCTCGAATCCGCCCTATGTCCGCAGCGACGATCCCCACCTGCGGCAGGGCGACGTCCGTTTCGAACCGATCGAGGCCCTGGACGGCGGCGCCGACGGCCTCGACGCCCTGCGCGAAATCGCCGCGGCGGCACCGCACTACCTGAAACCGGGCGGCCTGGTCGCGGTCGAGCACGGCCACGACCAGGCCGGGGACGTCGCTGCCCTGTTCCGCGCCGAGGGCCTGACCGACATTGAACTGCTGCACGACACCGCCGGCCTGCCTCGTGTCACGCTTGCGCAGCGCGCGTCCGATTGAAAGTCGAAGGAAAACAAGAATCTCGCAGAGGCGCAGAGAACGCAGGGAAAGCAGAAAAACGGCAGGAACCATGGATACCCATGAATGCAGCTGTCGTGGAAGCGGTTTTTGCCGGAAAGGGAGAACAAGTCCGTTGTACCGCTTGCAGGAACGCACGCATTCATTCGTGATTGATTCGTTTTTCTCTGCGTGCTCCGCGCCTCTGCGAGAGACTGTATTTTCCTGTTTTTCCTTCGCGTGCTTCGCGCCTTCGCGAGAGGTCCGTCGCACGAGGCGTCTCATCCCCCCGCGGACCGGAGCTCCGTACTGACACGATCGCGGATGGTGCGGAAGCGTTCGCCGGCCTGCTTGCCCGGCTGTTGCAGATCCTCCCTGGCATCGAGCTGGTTCTGGACCAGGGCGCGGCGGACCTGTGGCGGGGGATGGGTCGATGAATGCAGTGACATCGCCGGGGCGGCGGGGTCGAGCGCGTGCAGCAGGGTCAGGACCATCAGCAACGACCACGGATCGTAGCCGGCGCGTGCCGCCAGCACGACGCCGACGCGGTCGGCATGGAATTCGTCGGCGCGCGCCAGGCCGATGCCGTAGAGCCGGACCCCGGCCGTCACCAGCCGGTCCAGCGTGGCATCGTTCATCCCCTCGACACCCTCGCTCTGCAGCAGGTCCTGCGCGACACCCAGGGCGACACGGGTCTTCAGCGCCTCCAGATGATCACGCTCGGTCACGTGCGCGATCTCGTGACCGAGCACCACTGCCAGCTCGGCCTCGCTCTCGAGCAGCAGGAAGAGACCGAGCGTGATGAATACATGCCCGCCCGGCGCGGCATAGGCATTCACTGCCGGCGAATCGATGACGACGAAGGTCCAGTCGAGACCGGGTTGGCTGCTGCCGGCCGCGACCCAGAGACCGACGCGGTTGACGTAGCGCTGCAGTTCGGGGTCCTCCACCGGCGGCGTGGCACCGAGCACCCGTTGTGCCATGCCGCTGCCGATGCGGCGTTCGGCCTCGGGCGAGAAGTCCACCGATTCCATGCGCTCGGCGGTACGGGTGATGAGGTCCAGGTCCTCGAGGCCGTCACCGCGCACGGGCGCCACGAGACAGACCAGCAGCAGCGGAAGCAGGCCGTACCGCATCACCATTCTCCCCAGTCCTGCGACTGGTGGCTCTCGAGCACCCCGATCTCGCGTCGCTGCAGGCCCGCGCTGCGCGCGAAGGCCGCCGCTTCCCCGCGGTCGCCGCGCAGTTCGCGCACCCGCCGCAAGGCATCGGGGTCCGGCGCGGCCTCCTCGAAATCACCGGCATCGAGCCCCCGCACGCCGATGGTGGCCGTGACCCCGGTCTGCTGGACACCACTGTCATCGCGACCGCGGAACAGGCCCGCGATGCTGCGCGAAAACCGCTGCAGTCCCTGCAACAGCGGATTGCCGTCACCGCTTTCGGCCGCCCGTACCTGCCACAGACGCAGCCAGCCGCTACGGTCGTCATCAGCGACGTCGACCCGCACCCAGCCGCCGGAGCGATCGAGGCGACGCGCGTGGTCGCCCTTGTGCACGCGCCCGCGCATGGCCGCGCTCTCGGCGGGCTGCGCGCGCAGCTCGGCAGACTCGATCACGACCAGTCCGGCCTCATCGGCGCCGGCACCGCCGGCCAGCACGAGTACGGTGGAAGAGAGGACCACGAGCACGATCCGTTTCATCGCTGTCTGCACTCCGGCGGATTCGGCACGAACCGCCGGCGAGTGTCCGGCAATCCGCAGCCGGT
This sequence comes from uncultured Ectothiorhodospiraceae bacterium, assembly GCA_964478305.1. Classification (GTDB taxonomy): domain Bacteria; phylum Pseudomonadota; class Gammaproteobacteria; order XJ16; family Halofilaceae; genus Halofilum. Next base: position 78,142 of record CAYZHJ010000003.1, on the reverse strand, counting down.
GACAAGCAGGATCCCCCCGCAATGCGGGCACTGCGCCGGTTTTTTCTTGACTGTTCAATCAAGAATCGATAGCTTCAGGCGGAACGCGGACGCGCAACAATCCGGACATCCGCATGCCGAAACTGGGAATGCAGGAAATCCGGCGCCAGCAGCTGATCGAGGCGACCATCCGCACGATCGAGCGTTACGGATTCGCCGAGACCACGATCGCGCGCATCAGCCAGGCGGCCGGACTGTCCAGCGGCATCATCAGCCACTACTTCGGCGGCAAGAACGGCCTGCTGGAAGCCACCATGCGCTCGCTGCTGCGCGAACTGCAGGCGGAAACGATCACCCGCCTGCGGCAGGCCCGCTCGCCGCGGGAGCGCATCGCCGCCATCGTTGCCTCCAGCTTCGCGCCCGAGCAGTTCACGGCCCGCTGCTGCGCCGCCTGGCTGGCGTTCTACGCCCAGGTGCCCTGGTCGCCGGAGCTGGCGCGGCTGCACCGGGTCTATGTGCGCCGGCTGCGGTCGAACCTGGGCCATGCCTTCCGGCAGTGCCTGCCGGCGGAGCGGGCCGAGCGCGCGGCGGAGGGCATGAGCGCGATGATCGACGGCATCTACGTGCGGGCCGCCCTGCTCGGCAACGCGGCCGACATCGACCAGGCACACACCCTGGCCAACGACTATCTGCGCATGGCGCTGGCACATTACGCCGAAACGACAGCGGGCCCCACGGCCGGCACCGCGGCAGGACGATAATGGAGACGAGGCAGGCGTGAATACCGGGGATCGCAAGCTGTTCATCGACGGCGAACTCGTGCCGGCCGAAGCCGGTGGCACATTCACCGACACCAATCCGGCGACGGGCGCTCCCATCTGCGAGGTCGCGCTCGCCGGCGAGGCCGATGTCGACCGCGCGGTCGCAGCCGCGGCACGCGCACAGCGCGAGTGGGCGCGCCGGACCGGCGCCGAGCGCGGCCGGGTGCTGCGCCGTGCCGCGGAACTGCTGCGTGAACGGGTCGACGAGCTCGCGCGCCTGGAGAGCCTCGACACCGGCCGGCCGATCCGGGAAACACCGGAGGCCGATGTCGAGTCCGGCGCCGCCTGCCTCGAGTTCTTCGGCGGCATCGCCGCCGGCATCAACGGTGAATACACCGACCTGTCGCGTGCCTTCGTCTACACCCGGCGCGAGCCGCTCGGCGTCTGCGCCGGCATCGGCGCCTGGAACTACCCGCTGCAGATCGCCTGCTGGAAGTCGGCGCCGGCGCTGGCCACCGGCAACGCGATGGTGTTCAAGCCGGCCGAGCTGACGCCGCTGACCGCGCTGGAGCTGGCGTCGACCTACCGGGAGGCCGGCCTGCCCGCCGGCCTGTTCAACGTCGTCCAGGGCTTTGCCGAGACCGGCCAGGCGCTGGTGCGCCATCCGGGCGTGGCCAAGGTCTCGCTGACCGGCGAGGCCGGCACCGGCAAGCGGGTGATGGCCGACGCCGCCGGCACGCTCAAGCAGGTAACGATGGAGCTGGGCGGCAAGTCGCCGCTGATCGTGTTCGCCGATGCCGATCTCGACGAAGCCGTGTCGGCCGCCATGATGGCCAACTTCTACAGCCAGGGCGAGATCTGCACCAACGGCACGCGCGTGTTCGTCGACGCCGCGATCGAGGACGAGTTCCTGCAGCGACTCGCGGCGCGCACGGGCAAGCTGAAGCTGGGCGATCCGCTGGACCCGGCGACCCAGGTCGGTCCGCTGATCTCGCAGGACCACATGGAGACCGTGCTCGGCTACATCGATGCCGGCAGGAAGGAAGGCGCGCGCCTGGTCTGCGGCGGCGAGCGTGCGCTCGGCGACGGACTGGACCAGGGCGCCTTCGTGCGGCCGACGGTGTTCGCCGACTGCCGCGACGAGCAGCGCATCGTGCGCGAGGAAATCTTCGGGCCGGTGATGTCGGTGCTTCGCTTCACCGGCGAGGACGAGGTCGTCGCGCGCGCCAATGACACGGTCTACGGCCTCGCCGCCGGCCTGTTCACGCGCGACCTGACCCGTGCCCATCGCGTGGCCGCGGAGATCCAGGCCGGCGTGGTCTGGATCAACAACTACAATGTCACGCCGATCGAGATGACCTTCGGCGGCGTCAAGCAATCCGGGCTCGGCCGCGAGAACGGCCGGGCCGCGATCGATTACTACACCCAGCGCAAGAGCGTCTACGTCGAACTGCAGGGCGTCGACAGTGCCTACGACTGAGTCATGACGATGGAAGAGATGGACCGGACCTGGGACTACATCGTCGTCGGCGCGGGCTCGGCCGGCTGCGTGCTGGCACGACGCCTGAGCGAGAACCCGGACGTGCGGGTGCTGCTGATCGAGGCCGGCGGCCATGCCCCGGCATGGGACTGGCGCATCCACATGCCGGCCGCGTTCTCGTATCCGATGAATTCGACCACCTACAACTGGGACTATCGCACGGTCCCGCAGCCCAACCTGGGCAACCGCGAGATCCACACCCCGCGCGGACGCGTGCTCGGCGGCAGCTCGGCGATCAACGGCATGGCCTACGTGCGCGGTCACGCGCTGGACTACGACCGCTGGGCGCAGGACCCGGCGCTGTCCCACTGGTCCTACCGCCACTGCCTGCCCTATTTCCGGCGGGCGGAGACGCGCGACCTGGGCGCGGACGAATACCACGGCGGCGACGGCCCGCTGTACGTGACGACCGGCCGCGGATGGTCGCCGTTGTACAAGGCGTTCATCGAGGCCGGGCAGGAAGCCGGCTATCCGTATACCGCCGACATGAACGGTCACTGCCAGGAGGGCTTCGGCCCGATGCAGATGACGGTGCGAGACGGCGTGCGCTGGAGCACCTGGAAAGGCTACCTGCAGCCGGTGCTGGAGCGCGACAACCTCGACCTGATCGCCCGCGCCCTGACTCATCGCGTCACTTTCGAGGGCAACCGTGCCAGCGGTGTCGAATTCTCGCGGCGCGGCCGAACCCGGCACGCGCGGGCAACCCGGCGCGTGATCCTCGCGGCGGGCTCGATCGGCTCGCCGCAACTGCTGATGCTGTCCGGCATCGGCCCGGCCGACCACCTGCGCGAGCACGGTATCGACGTGCGGGCCGATCTGCCCGGCGTGGGCAGCAACCTGCAGGACCACCTGGAGCTCTACGTCCAGCAGCGCTGCAGGCAGCCGGTTTCGCTCTACCCGGCGGTGAAGCCGTTGAACAAGGTCCGCATCGGCATGCAGTGGTATCTGCTGCATACCGGCCATGGTGCGACCAACCACTTCGAGGCCGGCGGCTTCATCCGCTCGCGTGCCGGCGTGCAGCACCCGGACCTGCAGTATCACTTCCTGCCGATGGCGGTACGCTACGATGGCAAGAGTCCGATCAGCGATCACGGCTTCCAGGGCCATGTCGGGCCGATGCGCTCGAAGTCGCGCGGCACCGTGCGCCTGGCCTCGAACGATCCGCGCCGCCATCCGGTGATCGACCCGAAATACATGAGTCATCCCGAGGACTGGGAGGAGATGCGTGCCTCGATCCGGCTGACGCGCGAGATCTTCGCCCAGCAGGCACTGGCGCCCTATGCCGGCGGCGAGCTGGCACCGGGAGCGGACGCGACCAGTGACCGGGAGCTGGACGCCTTCATCGCCCAGGCCGCCGAAAGCGCCTATCACCCGTCATGCACCTGCGCCATGGGCTCCGGCCCGGAGGCGGTGGTCGACGGCGATACCGCGGTATACGGCGTGGAGGGCCTGAACGTGGTCGACTCGTCGATCATGCCGAGCATCGCCTCGGGCAATCTCAATGCGCCGACGATCATGCTGGCGGAAAAGGCCGCCGACACGATCGCCGGTCGCGATCCGCTGCCGCCTTCGGATGCTCCCGTATGGGTGCATCCGGAATGGCAGACGAAGCAGCGCTGATGCAGAAAAGTCGCTGATCACGGCCGAGCCACGATGCCGCGGATGCAGGAACACCGAACTTGACCTTGATTGAACGCGCAATCAGGGTCATTGCAAGGGGCACGCCGGCCGCACCGGCCGCATGCCCGACGGGCGACCGGAAACGGTACGCCGGTATTACCTACTCAATCTACACACAAGGGGATCGAGTCATGAAGCACATACTCACTACCGTCATGGCGACGCTCGCGCTGACGGCCGCCGCCGTCGCCGGCGCCGCCGAGGACGAATCCTGCGGCACCGTCCGCTTCGGACAGGTGAACTGGACCGGCGTCTCGGCCAAGACCGAGACCGCGGCCTGGATGCTGGATCAGATGGGCTACGAGACCGACATCATCACGGCGTCGGTGCCGATCATGTTCCAGTCGCTGTCCGATGATGACCGTGATGCCTTCCTGGGACTGTGGCTGCCGACCCAGCGCAGCATGATCCAGGAGCGCATGCGGGAGGGCCGTATCGACATCGTCACGAAGAACCTGGAGGGTGCCAAGTACACCGTCGGCGTGACCAAGGCCGCGTGGGATGCGGGCGTCCGTCATTTCAGTGACCTCAAGGATCACATCGACAAGTTCGATGGCGAGATCCTCGGTATCGAGGCCGGCAACGACGGCAACCTGATCATCCAGCAGATGATCGAGGACAATGCCTACGGCATGGGGGATTTCGAGCTCAAGCCGTCCAGTGAGGCCGGCATGCTCACCGAGGTCCAGCGCCGCGTCCGCAAGGGCAAGTGGGCCGCCTGGCTGGCCTGGGCGCCGCACCCGATGAACCTCAACATCGATCTGGAGTTCCTCAACGGCGGCGAGGACTACTGGGGCCCGAACCAGGGCGGCGCGACCGTCTACACCATGGTGCGCGAGGGCTATGCCTGGCAGTGCCCGAACGTCGGCCAGTTCCTCGAGAACTACACCTTCTCCGTCGAGGAGCAGTCGCGCATGGCCGGTTACGTCCTCAACGATGAACTGGATTATGCCGAGGCCGGACAGCGGCTGATCAAGGAACAGCCGGAACTGCTGGATCGCTGGTTCGGCGCCGGCGGCACCTACCAGACCGGCCCGGTCAAGACCCGCGACGGCGGCGGCAACGCGAAGGACGCCGTGGCGAAGGCGCTCGGCATCTGAGCCGGAAGCCGACGCAGCAACCTGAAAGGCCCGCCGTTTGGCGGGCCTTTTTTGTTTCGTTCGGCGTGGTGCATGGCCTCTCGCGAAACGGAAAAAAACGATCTCTCGCAGAGGCGCGGAGCACGCAGAGAAAAACTAATCAATCACGAATGAAGGCATGCATGCATTCCTGCAAGCGGTAAAACGGAGCTGTCGTTGACAGTCCTTCCTGTATCCGGAATCCCGGATCACCAGAGCATGGACTGAAGCGAAGGCCCATTTCCTTGCTCCCCTTTCCGGCAAAAACCTCTTCCGTGACAGCGTGGTTTCGATCCCCTGTAAGCACCAATGCATTCACTGGTATTCATGGTTCTTGCCGTTTTCCTGCTTTCCCTGCGTTCTCTGCGAGACCTTCCAGAAAAACACAATCTCTCGCAAAGGCGCGGAGCACGCAGAGAACAACAATAAAAGCGTAGGCTGGACGGGTCGAACCGGAAGTCGGGCCTCCTTCGTCGGCCCAACCTGCAGGCTGGAATTCGGTTACCCTGTCTCGCCACACTCCGCATTCTCTGCGGCCTCTGCGAGATCCTTGTTTTCCTTTGCGTGCTTCGCCCCTTTGCGAGAAACCCGAAAGCACGGCCTCAACTGTTGCGCAGGGTCAGGCGCTCGAGGCCGTGCTCGAAGAATTCGCCGGCGTATTTCTCTTCCAGCGGCTGCGCCAGGCGGTCGTATTCCTCGCCCGACATGGCCTCGATGTCTCCCTTGCCGGGCATCGACGAGATATCCCGCTCGGCCAGGCGCACGATCAGTTCCTCCCAGAACACGAGATCGTCGTATTCATCGAGCAGCCGCCACGCCGGGGTTTCATGCTCGAACTTCTCGGTGGGGCGGTATTCGTTGCGTTGCTCGTCGATCTCGACCAGATCGTCGAACCCGAACTCGCTCGCCATCGACAGGAACTTCTGGATGAGCATGCGGTAGGGTTCGGTGCCGGACGGTTCCTCCCGGCGGTGTCCGTGGACCACCCAGTCGGCTGACAGCAGAAGGTCCAGCAGCAACCGGTATTCCCGCTGCGTGAGGCTCACGTTCATGATTCGGCGATGTCCACGAGGAGTTGAATTTCATGAAGGGACATCCGCCGGCGGTCGGCGACCGCCGGCGGCTGCTGCAATGATAACGCGGATCCTTTCCGCGGGGGTGATCAGCGCCCGGCATCCTCCGGATTGGCGGCTCCGCCACCTCCGCCGCCACCGCCGCTCGACGGCCCGTCCCAGTTCTGCGCGAACTGCAGCGGCTCGGGCGCACGGTCGGCGACCACCTTGTCGCCGCGGCCGAACTGGCCGTTCTTCGAAACAATCGAGGCAATGGAGAACTTCTCGGCGGTCTGGCCGACCCGCAGCTTGCCCACCTCGCTCTCGGTCGCGCCCAGCGAGATGCCGGTCTCGGGATCGACCAGCTCCTCGCCCAGCGCCACGACGGTCATGGTGTCACCGACATTGAGCGAGTCCTGGCCGATGTTGACGTAGACCTTGTTGCCGTCGACCTTGACGATCTTGCCCCCGGCCGGCTGCGCGCCGACCTCCTTGACCAGCTCGTACACGCCCTTGTTGATGCAGGCGATCACCGCACGGCCGATCGGTGTCTTCGAGAAGCTCTCGAAGGCCCCGCCGGCGGCACCGCCGCCGCCCCAGCCGATGGCGCCGAAGCCGAAGCTGGTTTCGCCGACCACGGCCTTGACCTGCTTGGTGAAGGTTACCTCGCCGGTCTCGGCATCGAACAGGCGGAAGTTCATCGCCACCAGCGAACTCTTCTTGCCCAGCTTGAGACCGCCGAGCAGACCGTCGGTGATCGCGCCGAGGCTGCCGCTCTTGCCCTCGAAGTTCGGGGCGTACTCGGTCACCACGGCCTGGACCAGGGTCTCGGCGCCCAGCACCTTGCCGATCTTCGCAGCGGACGGAGCGGAAACCCGGCCACTGGCACCGAGATCCTGTTCCTTGAGCGCCTTGTCGACCTGCTGGCGCTCCATCACGCGGAAGCGGCCGCTGCGGAACAGGGCGTCGGTCATCATTGCCTCGATGCCGTTGACCGGCACGCCCTCGGTGGCGACCGAGGCACTCACGCTCTGCCCGCCGTAGCTGACATTGACCACCTTCTGGTTGGTGTTGTTGTCGACCTTGAGCACGGCAAGCCGCTTTTTCGGGCCCACGTACTCGCCCCACTCCACGTTGACCAGGGCGGCGGAATCGACCTCGTCGACATTTTCGGGCAGCGGGTTGCGGCCGTCATCGGTCACCGAGTAGGCAACATAGTCCGCATTCGCCGCCGGCCCCCACGCAATGGCCGCCGCACACATCACCGCCGGCAGGATTCGTCTGTAGAACATGGTTCCCCCTCATGCTTCGTTGCGTACGGTGTCCGGATTCCTGTCCCGGCAGGCATTGTAGCGGGCCCCCGCGCCGGTTGCAGCGGCCGGGGCGTGCGCTGGCGCACAATTCCGGACCGGCGTCAGTCGCGGGCGAGCTTGCTGCGCAACAGTTCGTTGACCTGCTCCGGATTGGCCTTGCCGCGCGAGGCCTTCATCACCTGGCCCACGAACCAGCCCAGCACCTTGTCCTTGCCGGCGCGGTACTGTTCCACCTGGCCCGGGTTGGCGGCCACGATCTCGTCGATCATCGCCTCGATGGCGCCGCTGTCGGTGATCTGTTGCAGGCCCCTCGCCTCGATGATCGCATCGGCCTCGCCCTCGCCGGCGACCATCGCCTCGAACACCTCCTTGGCGATCTTGCCGGAGATGGTGCCGTCGGCGATGCGCCGTATCAGGCCGCCAAGGTCCCGCGCCGACACCGGGCTCTGCGCGATGTCCACGCCCCGGGCATTGAGCACGCCGCCGAGTTCCGACAGTACCCAGTTGGCGCACAGCTTGGGCTCGCCGCCGGCGGCGCTCACGGTCTGCTCGTAGAAATCCGCCAGCTCGCGTGCCGCCGTCAGCACGCCGGCGTCGTAGGCCGGCAGATCGTAGTCGTTCACGAAACGATCGCGCTTCGCGTCGGGCAGTTCGGGCAGGGAGCTCCGCACCCGCTCGATGAAGGCCTCGTTCACTTCCAGCGGCAGCAGGTCGGGATCGGGGAAATAGCGGTAGTCGTGAGCCTCTTCCTTGGTGCGCATCGAGCGCGTCTCGTCGCGGGTCGCGTCGTACAGCCGCGTCTCCTGCACGATGCTGCCGCCATCCTCGAGAATCTCGCGCTGGCGCTCGATCTCGTGGACGATGGCCTTCTCCAGGAAGCGGAAGGAGTTGACGTTCTTGACCTCGGTCCGGGTACCGAATTCGGTGCTGCCCGCCGGCCGGATCGAGACGTTGGCGTCGACCCGCAGCGAGCCCTCCTGCATGTTGCCGTCGCAGATACCGAGATAGCGCACCACGGTGCGGATCTTGCGGGCATAGGCCGCGGCCTCGGCGGGCGAGCGCAGATCGGGCTCGGAAACGATCTCGAGCAGCGGCGTGCCGGCCCGGTTGAGGTCGATTCCGGTCATGCCGCGGAAGTCCTCGTGCAGCGACTTGCCGGCGTCCTCCTCGAGGTGGGCACGGGTGATGCCGACGGTCTTCGTGCTGCCGTCATCGAGCTGGATCTCCAGCCGGCCGCGGCCGATCACCGGCAGCTCGTACTGCGAGATCTGGTAGCCCTTGGGCAGATCCGGATAGAAGTAGTTCTTGCGCGCGAACACCGAGCGGCCGGTGATGTCGGCGTCGATCGCCAGGCCGAAGCGAACGGCCATCTCCACGGCACCCTCGTTCAGTACCGGCAGGACGCCCGGCATGCCGAGATCGACGGCGCAGGCCTGGGTATTCGGCTCGGCCCCGTAGGCGGTGGAAGCGCCGGAGAAGATCTTCGACCGCGTCGACAACTGGGCGTGAATCTCCAGCCCGATGACGGGTTCCCACTCCATCAGGCGTCGCCCTCCGCGGCCGGTGCGCGGGTATGCCAGTCGGTCGCCTGCTGGTAGCGGTGCGCGACCCCGAGCAGGCGGCCCTCGTCGAAGTAGTCCCCGATCAGCTGCACGCCCACGGGCAGGCCGTCGGCGAAGCCGGCCGGCATCGACAGGCCCGGCAGGCCGGCCAGGTTGGCCGCGATGGTGTAGACGTCGGACATGTACATCGACACCGGATCGCTGCGCTCGCCGATACCGAAGGCCGTCGTCGGCGAGGTCGGCGCGAAGATCAGATCGACGTCGGCGAAGGCGTCACGGAAGTCCTGGCTGACGAGCTGGCGCAGCTGCTGCGCCTTGAGGTAATAGGCGTCGTAGTAGCCGGCCGACAGCGCGTAGGTGCCGACCATGATGCGGCGCTTGACCTCGGCGCCGAAGCCCTCGCCGCGCGAGCGCTCGTACAGGTCGAGCAGGTCCTTCGGCTCGTCGCAGCGGTAGCCGTAGCGCACGCCGTCGAAGCGCGACAGGTTGGACGAGGCCTCGGCCGGCGCGACGACGTAATACGCCGGCACCGACAGCTCGGTGTGCGGCAGCGAGATCTCGACCGTCTCGGCGCCGAGCTCGCGCAGCTGCGCGGCAGCGGCGTCGACCACGGCGCGCACGGAGTCGCTCATGCCCTCGCCGAAATACTCCTGCGGCAGGCCGATCTTGACCCCCGTCAGATCGGTCGAGGCGAGCGCAGCGGCGTAATCGTCGACGGGCCGGTCGATGCAGGTCGAATCACGCGGATCGAAGCCGGCCATGGCGCCCAGCAGCAGGGCGCAGTCCTCGGCCGTGCGCGCCATCGGCCCGGCCTGGTCGAGGCTGGAGGCGAAGGCGACCATGCCGTAGCGCGAGACGCGGCCATAGGTGGGCTTCAAGCCCGTGATGCCGCACAGCGAGGCCGGCTGGCGAATGGAGCCGCCGGTATCGGTGCCGGTCGCCCCGGGCGCCAGGCGCGCAGCGATCGCGGCGGCGGAGCCGCCCGAGGAGCCGCCCGGGACGCGCTCGGGATCCCAAGGGTTGCGCACCGGGCCGTAGTAGCTGGTCTCGTTGGACGAGCCCATGGCGAACTCGTCCATGTTGGTCTTGCCGAGCATGACCATGCCGGCGGCGCGCAGGTTCGCCGTCACGGTCGCGTCGTAGGGCGCGACGAAACCGTCGAGCATGCGCGAGCCGCAGGAGGTGCGCACACCGTCGGTGCAGAAGATGTCCTTGTGGGCGAACGGCACGCCGGCCAGCGGTCCCGCCCTGCCGGCCGCGCGTGCCGCGTCGGCCGCGCGGGCCTGCTCCAGGGCCGGCTCGCGGGTGACCGTGATGAACGCGTTGTAGTCGCCGTCGCGCGAGTCGATGCGATCGAGCAGGCCCTGTGTCAGCTCGACGCTGGAGACCTCGCCCGCTCCCAGGGCCCGCGACAGTTCGGCGATCGTGCGATCGTGCATCGGCCGGCTCGATCCGTGGTCAGTGATTGGGCGGCGTCGCCTACTCGACGACGCGGGGCACCAGATACAGCCCTCGCTCGGTGGCCGGAGCGATGGCCTGGAATCGTTCGCGCTGGTCGGTTTCGGTGACCTCGTCCGGGCGCAGCCGCTGGACCGCATGCTGCGGATGCGCCATCGGCGTGATGCCTGTGGTGTCGACCGCGTTCATGCGATCGACCATCTCGAGAATCTGCGACAACTCGCCGGCATAAGCCGCGACCTCGTCGTCGCTCACGGCGAGCCGCGCCAGATGGGCGATCCTGCGCACTTCCTCGGGGGTCAGGGACATGGGAAACCGCTCCCGAAAAACAGCGCGGAACGGTAGCACATTTGGGGGGTGGCGAGGTATGGGAGAGTGCCCAGTACCCCGGATGGTCGCGCAATGATCGCCGCGTGACAAGGCGGCATTATCCGCGAACGAGCATCCCGGAAGCGTGTGCCGCCGAGCGGACACGGGAAGGGCCCGGCGGCTGTGCCGGGCGGGCCCTCGTATCCGCGGGCTGCCGGATCGGCAGCCACCGATCAGGGCAGTTCGTAGGTCTCGGTTTCGCCGGCCTCGACCTCGACGTCACGCACATCGAGGAATGTGAGGACGTCGTCGACTTCCGCAGCATCGTCTTCCGGATCGCAGACATAGGCAACGGTGTAGTCGCCGGCGGCGAGGAAACCCGCCGTGCCGGTGTAGGTCCCGTCACTGTCCTCGTCGGTGATCTGCACGGTCGTGACCGGATCGACGTCGGCGTCGTCCAGGGTATTGACGTCGTCCGGCACGACTCCGTTGCCCGCGAACACATAGACGGCCTGTTGCGACGTGTCGCTGCCGCACTGGTTGTCCGCCACGTACGTGCCGCTCGCGGTAACGGCGATCTCGCCGGCCTCGTCATTGTTGACCAGGCGCAGGGCCGGCTTGAGCTTGTAGTCATCGGTACCCGGCGGCGCCTCGATGACGGACTTGCGCAGGTCGAAGTCGATGGTCAGCTCGGCGGTACCGGCGGTGGAGACGTTGAATCCGCTGACCAGCTTGAGCCCGGTCCGGGCGCCGCTGGGGATATCGAGCTCATGCGCGACCGGGCCCGGAAACACGATCTCGGTCTCGCCGGGGCCCAGATCCACGCCCAGCCGGATCCAGTCGTAATCGCCCGCCGGCACTTCCTCGTTCTCCAGCAGCAGCTCGCTGTTGCCGTTCTGCTGCGCGAGCAGATCGACCCGCTCGGCGGGCTCGAGCTCGATGGTGAAGGGCTCGCCCGCGGCCGGCTTCAGCGTGACCGAGGAAAACTGCACCCAGACATGATCGGCCTCATCGACCGGTCCGTCGGTTACGCCCAGGCTGAGCGAACCGCTGCCGGAACTGCTGCCGCCGCCACAGGCGGCCAGCGCAAGAGCAGCAGCACCGGTGGTCAGTGCGCGCGCAAGAACACGGGGCACAGCCCCGCAAGGAACCCGATTGCTCATGAAAGCCACTCCCTGATCGTGTAGTCGGATGAATGGCCGTATCACGGCCACGTTCCCTGTACACGCGCATCGACGGAAAAGGGTTCCATCCGGGTGGTTCGGAACGGGAATCCGCCCTGCGGGGAGAGGTTCAGAAGATCCGTTCGGCCACGAGGCGGATGACTTCGCGATCGTAATCGAATTCGGGCAGGGAAGAGTCGCGCCGCTCGACGCGCAAGGAAAGACGACCCGTCCAGTCGTGCTCCAGGCGGCGCTCGATCGCCGCCTCGAGTCCGTACAGGTCGTCCTCGCGCGTACCGGGACGGGCACCGTCACGCACTTCGGTGCCGTCGTAATCGCGCCGGCTCCCGTCGGCCCGCAGATCGAGGCGGTGGCGATCGTCGAGGTCCCGGCCGTGGCCGACCTCGAATCCGGCCCCGGTCCAGGAGAAACTGAAGAAATCGTCGGCGGTCTCGCGGTCGTCGCGGTCGTTCGTTGCAAGCCATGTACGCAGCCGCCAGCCCCCGCGCCCCCGTTCATCGAGGGTGGCCGCGAGTCGATGACCGGTGCCGTCGAGAAAGTCGAATCGGCCCGCACCGCCGGTCAGTTCCAGGCGATAGTCGAGCGCCAGCGACCAGTCGGCGTTCAGCGGGCGCCGCCATTCGGCACCCGCGAGCAGGCTGTTGTCGAACGCCCGGCCGCCGAATTCACGGTGACGACCGTCGATCCAGATGTCCCGGCGCCAGCCGCTGGCGAGCCGCTCGCGCCGGCCGATACCGCCGCGCAGGCTGGTCAGGCTGAAATCGTCCTCGTCGACGAACTCCTGCAGGTAGATGCTGCCGCGCAGGTAATCGCGCTCGCCGATCGGCCAGCGGGCCACCAGCAGGGCATCGATGAAGGCATCGGATTCCTCGCTGACCCCGCTGGCATCGCTCGGTGTCAGTGCGAGATTCGAATCATGCCCGCCGCCGATGGACAGATAGACGAAATCGGGGAGACGCGCAGGGGCCAGTCCGGCCAGCGCGGAACGGGCACGCCGGCGCAGCGCATCGGTCTGCGCCGCATCCAGCGCGCGCCGGAAATGGTCCCGGGCACGGGCGATCTCGCCCTGCTCGCGCGCAATCCGGCCGAGCTGATGGAACGCCGGCGCGACCATGGTCCCGCTGTCCGCCGCCCGGCGGAATGACGATTCGGCGTCATCGATCCTGCCCGCGCGGTAATACGCCACGCCCAGATTGAAATGCAGCGCCCCGGTGTCGAGCCCGGCGGCGCGGGCGGCCTCGAAATGCTCGATGGCGCGCACGGGCTCTCCGGCCCGCACCGCGGCCACGCCCTCGCGGAACGAGGCCTCCGGATCCTGTGCGGCCACCGGCACTGCATGCAGAAAAAGGGCGACCATCCCCAGAATGGTCGCCCGCGTGACCCGCCGGATCGGTGCCACCGCTTCGCTACGGTACCTCGACCGGCAGATCCTGCGGCGGCCCGCCGCCGACGCCGTCTTTCGACTTGGCCGCGTTGCCGGCATCCCGGCCCAGTTCGCGCGCCTCGCGCGCGGTATCCTGGCCGAATGCCCTTCCGTCCTCCTGCGCACGCCGCCGTGCCTCGTTCTCGGCTTCCCTGCCGAAGGCGGCATTCTCCCGTGCCGCTGGCGCGGCGTCGGCCGGCAGCAGGATCTCGTCGACGTATTCGTACTCGTCGGCATCGGGATCTTCCACGACCTCCATGGTGACGTCGTCGAGCGTGGTGTCGTCATCATCGGCCCAGGCGGGTACCGCGAGCAGGCACAGCAGCAGACCGCCGATGCCGCATTTCACCCGATTGTTCATCATGACATGCCTCCCGGCAATCGAATGCCCGGCATCAGACAGGGGCGGTTTCAAGTGCCACCGAACCGACTCCGGCCTCGAGCGGGACCACCAGTCGCCGCTCTCCATCCGGCCGCAGGATGCGGGTCACCAGCCGGCCGCCATTGCTGTCGGGCGCGATCCGCAGTGGCAGCTGCAATCGGCTGCGTCCCTCGGGCAATCGGCCCTCCCAGCGAACGCTGCGCTGGCCCGGGAAGCCGGACAGTTCAACGCCGTCGGGCAACTCGACCACGAATTCGACCCGGTCGAGTTCCCGCGGGCTGTCGACCGCGATGGCGATGCGGCGTTCAGAGGCCGCCTGCACCGCGACCGGGTCGGCGACAACCGTTTCGCTGCCGCCGGATCGATCCCCGAGCAGGAGTCCCATTGCGATCCCCAGCGCCAGCGTCGCTGCCAGTGCCACCCAGCGCGGTGCGGCGACACGTTGTGCCGCTGCAAGGACCGGACCGGCCGGCGTGACCGCCCGATCCGGCAGCGGCAATTCCGACAGCTCCTCGACCAGACGGCGCATCTGCCGGTCGTAGCGGGCACAATCCGCACAGCCGTCGCGATGCCGGGCCATGTCGGCGGCCCCGGTCTCCAGCCAGCCCTCGTGCCAGTCGGTCCAGTTACAGCGGAATCGTTCGCAGTTCATGTTGCTGCCTCCTGCCCCCTGTCACGCATCCGGGCCCGGAATGGTTCCATGATCCGGCGTCCGGCGACTCTCCAGACCCGCACGCAGTGCGGCACGGGCCCGATGCAGGCGCGACTTGAGTGTACCGGTCGGCGTGCCGGTGATGCCGCCGATCTCGTTCAGGGTGTAGCCCTCGACATCGTGCAGCAGCACCAGTTCGCGCTGGAATGCCGGCAGTCGGTCCAGCGCGTCCTGCAGACGCTCGCGGGTCAGCCCGCGCTCGAAGTCCTCATCCGGCAGATCGTCCAGCGCTGCCTGATCGTCGGGCTCGGCCTCGTCATCCCGCTCCGGGCCGGCGCGCCGGTGGCGCCACTGATCGACGAACAGCCGATACAGCACGCGTGCCAGCCACGGCCGCGGCTGATCCAGTGCGGCCACTTCCGCCATGCGCGGCTGCAGTCGCAGCAGCAGGTCCTGCAGCAGATCCTCGGCATCGTCGGCATTGCCGGTGAGGCGGATCGCCAGCCGGCGCAGATCCCCCAGCCACGGCCGGATCGCCTTCTCGAATCGCCTGACCTGCAGTGACCGTACGGGATTGGGCATATCGTCCCTGAGCCGGTGTCGAACGAGAGGATCCCCCTCGCTCCGGAGCGGGGGCGCCAGCGGTGATTGCCACTGCGTCATGTTAAGCGTCCATCCGTCATTTACACGAACGACCGGGACAAAGGGTTCCCTGCCCGTGCGGGAAATGGCGCCACAAGCCCCGTCGAGGGAGATTCGCGGGCGCTCCGCGCTTGCCGCGGCGCCGGGCCGTTGCTACAGTGCCGGCTTCACTTCGAGCCCCCATCCGCGAACGAGAAAAATCCGAAGATGTTCAGCGCCTTCCGTGGATTGTTTTCCACCGACCTGTCGATCGACCTGGGCACGGCCAATACCCTGATTTATGTTCGCGGCAAGGGCATCGTGCTGAACGAGCCCTCCGTGGTCGCTCTGCGACAGGACCGCGGGCCCGGCGGCTCCAAGATCGAGGCCTACGGCGAGGAAGCCAAGAAGATGGTCGGCCGCACGCCGCAGTCGATCACGGCCATCCGGCCGATGCGCGACGGCGTGATCGCCGACTTCAACATCACCGAGAAGATGCTGCAGCACTTCATCAAGAAAGTGCACGACTCGCGCTTCTTCCGGCCGAGCCCGCGGGTGCTGGTGTGCGTGCCCTGCGGCGCGACCCAGGTCGAGCGGCGCGCGATCCGCGAATCCGCCGCCGGTGCCGGTGCCCGCACCGTGTACCTGGTGGAGGAACCGATGGCAGCGGCCATCGGCGCCGGCATGCCGGTGTCGGAGCCGCGCGGCTCGATGGTGCTCGACATCGGTGGCGGCACTTCGGAAGTCGCCGTCATGTCGCTCAACGGCATCGTCTACTCCGCCTCGGTCCGCATCGGCGGCGACAAGTTCGACGAGGCCATCGTCAACTACATCCGCCGCAACTACGGCGCCCTGATCGGCGAGGCCACCGCCGAACGGATCAAGCACGAGATCGGCTCGGCCTATCCGGGCAAGGATCTGCTGGAGATCGAGGTGCGCGGGCGCAATCTGTCAGAGGGCGTGCCGCGGGCGATCACGCTCAGCAGCAACGAGATCCTCGAGGCGCTGCAGGAGCCGCTTTCCGGCATCGTCAGCGCGGTCAAGACCGCGCTGGAGCAGACTCCGCCGGAACTGGGCGCCGACGTCGCCGATCGCGGCATCGTGCTGACCGGCGGCGGCGCCCTGCTGCGCGACCTGGATCGCCTGCTGATGGAGGAGACCGGGCTGCCCGTGGTGGTCGCCGAGGACCCGCTGACCTGCGTGTGCCGGGGTGGCGGCCGCATCCTCGAATTGATCGATGAGCACGGGACCGGTTTCGTCTCGGTCGAATAACCACGCGCGATGTCCCTGCCGCGCTCCGTCCGCGGAGGCGCACTGATGGTCCGTTCACTCAAGTCCGGTACCGATGCCACGCTGAGGCTGGTCCTGCTGGTCATTCTCTCGGCCGGCCTGATGGTGGTCGACCATCGCCACCATCACCTCGAAACGGTACGCAGTGTGCTGTCCGGCGCGATCGCGCCATTGCGTTATGCGGTCGACCTGCCGGCCACCTGGTTCGGCTGGACCTCGGATCGGGTCAGCAGTCGCGGCGAACTGCTCGCGCGGGTACGCGAACTCGAGCGCAGCAACCTCGAACTGCATGCACGCCAGCAGCAGCTGGAAACCCTGCAGGCCGAGAACCGGCGCCTGCGACAGTTGCTCGAGTCCTCGGCCAAGCGCGAGGACCGCGTGCGGATCGCCGAGCTGCTGGCGGTCGACCTCGATCCCTTCCGGCAGCAGGTCGTGGTCAACAAGGGCCATCGGGACGATGTCTATAGGGGCCAGCCGCTGATCGATGCCTACGGGGTGATGGGCCAGATCATCCACACGGGTCCGTTCACCGCCACCGCGCTGCTGATCTCCGATCCGAACCACGCCCTGCCGGTACAGATCAACCGCAACGGCCTGCGTACCATCGCCTCCGGCACCGGCGAACCGGATAGGCTGGAACTGCTGTACATACCCAACAGCGCCGACGTGCGCATAGGCGACCTGGTCGTGACATCGGGCCTCGGCGGCCGCTTTCCCCCCAACTATCCGGTGGCGACCGTGGTCGTGGTCGAACGCCGTCCGGGGCAGCCCTTCGCACGCGTGATCGCCGAGCCCCGGGCCCAGCTCGACCGCTCGCGCGAGGTACTGCTGGTCTGGCCCGACGACAACATGCCGAGCGTGGATCCCGAGACCGGGCAGCCGGAGGATCCCTCATGAACGGACGCTGGTGGCTGGTACCGGTGACCGTGGCGGTGGCGCTGATGCTGAGCATGGTACCGCTGCCCGAGGCGGCCGAGCCGCTGCGGCCCGACTGGGTGGCGATGGTCGTGCTCTACTGGGTCATCGCCGTGCCCGAGCGCTTCGGCATGGTATTCGCCTGGATCGCCGGTCTGCTGCTCGATGTCAGCACGGGCACATTGCTGGGGCAGCATGCGCTCGGGCTGGTACTGGTGGCGGCGGTGGGGCTGCGGCTGCACCAGCGTCTGCGCCTGTTTCCCCTGGCCCAGCAGACACTGGTCATCGTCGCCCTGCTGTTCTTCAAGCAGGTGATCGTGCTGTGGACCAGCGGCATGGCCGACCGGGCACCGCAGGAAGTCTGGACGTACATGCTCGCCCCCCTGCTGGCGCTGGTGTTGTGGCCGCCCGTATTCATCATCCTGCGCGATCTGCGCCGCCGTCACGGCATCAGCTGACAGGAGGAAGCCGATGAGTACCCGACCCGCCCGCGCCTGCTTTCTCGATACCGGTTCGCTGGGCCCCGATCTCGATTTCTCGACACTGCGCGAGGCCGCCGGCGACTGGACGTGGCACGACAACACGAATCCGGAACAGGTGCCGGAACGACTCGCCGGAGTCGAGGTGGCGGTGAGCAACAAGGTTCCGATCGATGCCGACACCATCGGTGCCGCTTCCGCATTGCGCCTGATCTGCGTCGCCGCCACCGGCGTCAACAACATCGATCTCGAGGCCGCGGCCGCACATGATGTTACCGTCTGCAACGCCACCGGCTATGCCACGCCGGCGGTCGTACAGCACGTGTTCGCCCTGCTGCTGGCACTGGCGACCCGGCTGGAGCATTACCACGCAGCCGCACGCGACGGACGCTGGGCGGCACACCCCTTTTTCTGCGTGCTGGACGAGCCGATCACGGAGCTCGCCGGCCGCACGCTCGGCATCGTCGGTCATGGCGAGCTGGGCCGGGGCGTGGCCGGTGTTGCCCGCGTGCTCGGCATGGAGGTCCTCGTTGCCGCCCGTCGTGGCGCACCGGCGCGGGAAGGACGGATCGCCTTCGACGAGCTGCTCGAACGGGCCGACGCGATATCGCTGCATTGCCCCCTCACCGACGAAACCCGCGGCCTGATCGGCGCGGACGAGCTGCGGCGAATGAAATCCACGGCCTTCCTGATCAACACCGCCCGCGGCGGCATCGTCGACGAGCCGGCGCTGGCGGACGCCCTCCGCGCGGGCGAGATCGCCGGTGCCGGTTTCGACGTGCTGACCGGGGAACCGCCGCGCAACGGCAACGTCCTGCTCGAACCCGGCATCCCCAACCTGATCGTCACCCCGCATACCGCCTGGGCCACGCAGGCGGCCCGCCAGCGCCTGGTCGAGCAGGTGGCAGCCAACATCCGCGCCTGGCACGCGGGCAAGCCGCGCAACGTGGTTGCCTGAGTGAGGTGCGACAGCGGGGCTCCAGACAAGGACAGGAACCACGAATGGACACGAATACACACGAATGCTGCCGCGCATGAATTGCAGCGTGCCGGAGCTGCGCTGATGGGTTGTACTCGTGTTCAGTTTTGAAGGGAACCACAGATGAACACGGATGGACACAGATAAGAAAAACACTTGTTACGAACTGAAGTTGGGTAAACGACCCACACGATTCAGTTGCAGTCACGGAAACTATGAGCACGCCCCGCGTCTGTGGGCATCACTCGCATTCATCTGTGTTTATCTGTGTTCATCCGTGGTTCTTCATGTTGCGTTCCAGCAGAAAATGGGCCGTCAGCGCAGCTCCGACACGGCTTCCGTCACCAGGCGGCAGCATTCGTGTGTATTCGTGTTCATTCGTGGTTCCTCTTCTTCCCTTGCCCGCAAGGCCGGTATCGAATGAACGAACCCCCCGTCACCCCGGTCGTGCTCGTCTGTACCGATGCCGGGCGGACGGCGGAGGCCGTGGCGCTGGCCGATGAGCTCGGGCTCGGGTTGCAGGAGAGGGAGCCGGAGGAAGCCGGCTGGCTGGTGTTGCGGTTGACGGGACGGCGGCTGGAATTGCAGCCGTCCGGGTCCGATGCGCCCGGTCCGGTATTCGCCGATTTCGTCGGCGGACGGGCCGGCTGGCGCGGGCGGCATGCGCTGCCGCGCGACGAGGCACTGGCCCGCGCCGCCGGTGTGCGAGCGGGATCACCGCCGGATGTCATCGACGCCACTGCCGGACTGGGCCGGGATGCCTTCGTGCTGGCCGCGCTCGGCTGCGAGGTGACACTGATCGAGCGCCAGCCCGTGGTCGCGGCGCTGTTGCGCGACGGACTGGCGCGCGCGCTGGACGACGAGCGGACCCGGCCGATCGTGCAGCGGATGCACCTGCTCGTCGCCGATGCCGTCGAGGTCCTGGCAACGGCCCGGGCCGCGGTCGTGCTGGTCGATCCGATGCACCCGCCGCGACGCAAGGAGGCAGCGGTGAAGAAGGAAATGCGCGTCCTGCGCCGGCTGGTGGGAGACGATCCGGATGCCGCCGCACTGCTCGCGGCCGCACTGCCGGCAGCCACCCGCCGGGTGGTGGTCAAGCTTCCGCGCGGCGCCGAGCCACTCGCCGGACCGCCACCCAGCGGCACCATCGAGGGCCGCTCGACGCGATTCGACGTCTACGGCGGCGGCGCCCGATGAGTGCGCCGGAGCGGAGGCCGTCCTACTTGACGGTGACGACGCTGCCCTCGAACAGATGAGCGACCTTGTGCGACACGCTGCCGATGACCAGCCCCTTGATGTCACTGAGCCCACGCGAACCCATGACCACCAGATCCGCGCCCTGCTTGTCTGCCTGTTCGAGGATGACCCGGGCGGGATCACCCTGGTGCGAACTCGTGTCCACCTGTTTCGCGCCGTGCTTCTCGGCGGTCTTGCGGGCCTGCTCGAGCAGCTTCCCGGCGATGTCTTCCAGCACCTCGAACGGCAGGGAGGCATCGACGTAGGCGCCGCCGAGGGCGATACCCGGCTCGGGATCGGCCTTCTTGTCCGACAGCTTGCGGAGATGGTCGGGCACGTCGCCCCGCAGCAGGGCGTGGACCACGTGCAGCTTCGCGTCATAACGCGCAGCCAGGTCGGCGGCCAGCGCCAGGGCCCTTTCGGCGTGTTCGGAACCGTCCACCGGTACCAGGATCTGCTTGAACATTGTGGTTCTCCGATTGAATGTCCCGGACAGGATGCGTCATCCCGGCCGGACACTCCTTGACCTGTGTCAACCGGAGGCACCACAGCATTTCTTGTACTTGCGACCGCTGCCGCAGGGACAAGGATCGTTGCGCCCCACCCGGGGACCGCGTCGCTGCACGGTAGTCTGCTCGGGGGCGCGACCATCGACGAACAGCCAGTTGCCGTCCTCGCCGCGGCGGAATTGCGCCACCTCGTGATGCCGCCGGCGCTCGCCGCGCTCGCGGTAGTGGGCCACGAATTCCACCGTGCCGGCCGTATCGTCCGGGCCGCCCGCCTGCACATCGAGAATCTCGAGCCCGAGCCAGTGCGCGCGTTCGGCCCAGCGGCGGGTGGCCTCGCGGTCGATCTCCTCACGGCCGGCGGGATCGTGCGTTCGCACCACGAAGTCGAGATCGACACGGGTGTGCGCCGTATAGCGTGCCCGCATGAGTGCCTCGGCCGTCGGCGGCGCGACGCCCTCGTCGATGTAGCGGCCACAGCATGCGGCAACGGGTTTGCCGGAACCGCAGGGACAATCAGACATGGACATTGCTCCGTGATGGCGCCTTCAATGCAGCGTCCGGTCGGGCGGCGGCGGCACCTCGCCGTCCACGTCATCGAGATGGACGTCAAGCACGCGCCGCCCCAGTACCGAGGCATAGCCAGTGTGCCGCTCGTCACCCTCCCGGGTGAATTCGAACGTGTACATGCGCAACAGCCGGAACGACCCGCCGGGATCGCGGCGGGGGCGGATGCGGCGCAACACCACACTGTCATCGAGAAGCTGGGTGGAAAACGTCCGGCAGGCGCGCCGCGCGGCGGCAACCGCGACCTCGCGTGCCTGCATCGAATCCCACCACCACCAGCCGAGGGCAGCGAGCAGCAGCATGGCGATAATCTGGGTCATGGGAACTCGCTGCGCGGATGACGGGCCGAAACCTATAATGGGAGCGGTCAACATGCCACCCCACGGCAATGATTGCAGGAGAGATGATGGACGAGCAGACCCGTATCGAGATCGAGGCCGCCGCCTACCGCCGCCTGGTCGGCCACCTGCGAGAGCGTACCGACGTGCAGAACATCGACCTGATGAACCTGGCCGGCTTCTGCCGCAACTGCCTGTCGAAATGGTACCGCGCGGCCGCCGAGGAACGCGGTGTCGAGCTGGATTACGAGCAGGCCCGGGAGATTGTCTACGGGATGCCGTACGCGGAGTGGAAGGAGAAACATCAGAAGTGACGGGCGCCCGGCGCAAGGATGGGCGGCTTCGATTCGATGGTCAAGGCAAAGCGAAAGTTGTAGGTCGCACTTCAGTGCGACAGCTCAACGCCGGCACTGCCTCGACAGGATCCTGATGCGCCCTGCCCGTTTCCGGCAGGGAAGTCGTGCTCGCTCCGCTCGCGCCTGATATGCGTGTCTGCGCCACACGCAACGCGGGACTGAAGTCCGACCTGCAACCTCCGTTCTACCTGGCGCTGGGCGCTGGGCGCTTTGTCAGGACAATTTGCTGCCTGGCCGACCATCCGGTCGAAGAAAATACCGCCATTGCCGGCGGAATCCACCGCTCCGCCTTGCAATCGGGCACGTGACACGATTCAATAACGTACATTGCTCGCGGTCGCGCGCCAGGGTCGCCCGCACCGCACGAACATCCGGCATCGACCGCTCTGCGTGAACAGGCACTTGTTCCCAGCCGACCACAATCGTCGGGGGTTTCTTCCTGCGACCCTCATTCCACCGGCGGCCACGTCGTCGTGCGGTTGCGTGCTCCGCGTGCCCGCCGATTTCCTCGATCCACTTGCCACGGTCCGTGATCATGAGTGAGCAATCCACCATGAAGGCCCTCTGGAGCACCTCGATGCTCGACGGAGGGAATGTCGATTACCTCGAGGAGCTCTACGAAGCCTACCTGCGCGATCCGGCCGGCGTGCCCCCGGAGTGGCGGCGCTACTTCGACCGGCTGCCGCAGGTCGACGGCGTGAGCAGCCCGGACATTCCGCCGTCGCGGATCCGGGCCCAGTTCTACCGTTTTCACTCGCAGGGCAGCCTGGCCCGCATGGCGCCGGCGGAGTCGCGCAGCGCCGAGCACGAGCGCAAGCAGATCCGGGTGCTCCAGCTCATCAACGCCTATCGTTTCCGCGGCCATCGCCACGCCAAGGTGGATCCCCTCGACCGGTGGGAACTCCCGGAGATCGACGAGCTCAAGCTCGAGGCCCACGAACTCAGCAGCGCGGATCTGGACACGGCGTTCAACACCGGCTCGCTGCACGGCGTGGACGAGGCGCCGCTGCGCGAGATCCTCGACATTCTCCAGCGCACGTACTGCGGTTCGATCGGCGCGGAGTACATGCACATTGCCGACACCGCGGAAAAGCGCTGGCTGCAGAACCGTCTGGAAACACCCCAGTCCAGCCCGGAGCTGTCCCCGGAGAAGCGCAAGTGGCTGCTGGAACGCCTGACCGCCGCCGAGGGCATCGAGCGCTACATGCACTCGAAGTACGTCGGCCAGAAACGCTTCTCGCTGGAGGGTGGAGAATCCCTGATCCCGCTGATCAACGAAACCATAGAACGCGCCGGCGAGCAGGGTGCCCGCGAGATCGTGCTGGGCATGGCCCACCGGGGCCGGCTCAACGTGCTGGTCAACATCCTCGGCAAGAAACCGGCCGACCTGTTCCAGGAATTCGAGGGCTACGATGACGATTCGCTGCCCGCCGGCGACGTGAAATACCACCAGGGCTTCTCGTCCGACTACATGACCAGCGAGGGCGTGGTCCATCTGGCGCTCGGCTTCAATCCCTCGCACCTCGAGATCGTCTCGCCGGTGATCGAGGGCTCGACCCGTTCGCGCCAGGACCGCCACGAGGATCGCGTGGGCAACAAGGTACTGCCGATCTCGATCCACGGCGACGCCGCGATGGCCGGCCAGGGCGTGGTCATGGAGACGTTCGCGCTGTCGCACGCGCGGGGCTTCTCCACCAAGGGTACGGTCCACGTGGTGATCAACAACCAGATCGGCTTCACCACCAGCAACAAGCTGGACACGCGCTCGTCGCTGTACTGCACCGATGTCGCCAAGATGGTCAATGCGCCGATCTTTCACGTGAACGGCGACGATCCGGAGGCGGTACTGCTGGTCACGCAGATCGCGCTGGACTACCGCAACCAGTTTCACAAGGACGTCGTGATCGATCTCGTCTGTTATCGCCGTCACGGCCACAACGAAGCCGATGAGCCTGCGGCGACCCAGCCGATGATGTACCAGAAGATCAAGAGCCTGCCCACCACGCGGGAGCTGTATGCGAAGCGGCTGATCGACGAGAAGATCGTGACGAGCGACGACGCCGATCGCATGGCACAGCAATACCGCGACCACATGGATGCCGGGGACACGGTCACGCCGAAGATCATCACCGACAAGGACTTCGTCAACGAATTCACGGTTGACTGGAGTCCCTTCATCGGCGCCCGTTGGGATGACCCGGTCGATACCACGGTCCCGGCCGAACGGCTCAAGGAGTTGTGGAATCGACTGGAGCAGTTGCCGGAAGGCATGGAACTGCACAAGCGCGTTGCGAAGATCATGGACGACCGGCGCAAGATGACCGCCGGCGCTCTCGGTATCGACTGGGGCTACGCCGAGACCATGGCCTATGCCTCGCTGGTCACCGAGGGCTACGCCGTACGCCTGACCGGCCAGGACTCCGGCCGCGGCACCTTCTTCCATCGGCATGTCGTGCTGCACAACCAGAAGGACGGCAGCAGCCATGTGCCGCTGCGCAACGTGGCCGAGGACCAGGCCAACTTCCTCGTGATCGACTCGCTGCTGTCCGAGGAAGCGGTGATGGCGTTCGAGTACGGCTATGCCACCGCGGATCCGCACACGCTCGTGATCTGGGAGGCGCAGTTCGGAGACTTCGCCAATGGCGCGCAGGTGGTGATCGATCAGTTCATCACCTCGGGTGAAGCCAAGTGGGGTCGACTGTGCGGCCTGACCCTGTTCCTGCCGCATGGCTACGAGGGCCAGGGTCCGGAGCACTCATCGGCCCGGCTCGAACGTTTCCTGCAGATGTGTGCCGAGCACCAGCGCGGCGATTACAACATCCAGGTGTGCATGCCGACGACACCCGCACAGGCCTTTCACATGATCCGGCGACAGATGTTGCGGCCCTATCGCAAGCCGTTGATCGTGATGACTCCGAAGAGCCTGCTGCGTCACAAGATGGCCACCTCGGCCATCGAGGATCTGTCCGGAGGACATTTCCACACCGTGATCGGGGAAATCGACGAGCTTGATCCGAAGAAGGTCCGACGTGTCGTCATGTGCAGCGGCAAGGTCTACTACGATCTGCTGACCAGGCGCCGTGAACAGGAGATCGACGACATCGCGCTCGTTCGTATCGAACAGCTCTACCCGTTCCCCTACGATGCGCTGCGCGATGTACTCGAACCGTACGTCAACGGCAAGGAATACATCTGGTGCCAGGAGGAACCGCGCAACCAGGGCGCCTGGTACAACATGCGCCACCGCCTGGAACGGGTGGTCGGCGAGGGACAGCTGCGCTTTGCCGGCCGTCCGGCCTCCGCTTCACCGGCGGTGGGCTACTTCAGCCGCCATGCCCGGCAACAGGCAGAACTCGTTGCCGACGCACTCGATCTCGAACAGACATCATGAAGAACCAAGTCGCGGTCACTCGCGAATAGAGGAAGGTACGCATGAGCACAGACATCACTGTTCCGCAACTGCCCGAATCCGTGTCCGATGCCACGGTGGCGGGCTGGTCCAAGAAGAAGGGCGACAGCGTCAAGCGTGACGAAGTCCTGGTCGAACTGGAAACGGACAAGGTGGTGCTCGAGGTGCCCGCACCCGCCGACGGCGTGCTCGAGGAGATCCTCGAGGCCGAAGGTGCGGTGGTGACCGCCGACGCCGTGCTGGGGCGCGTGGCCGAGGGGGCTTCCGCGGATACCGGCGGCGGAGAAGAAAAGGCGGAAACCGAATCCGCGGCGGAGACGAAGGCAGGAGCAGTCGACGATGCGGGCGGCGACGAAGCGAAGATGGGCCCGGCGGCGCGCAAGCTGATTTCGGAACACGGCCTGGACGCCTCTGCGATCGATGGCAGCGGCAAGAACGGCCGCATTACCAAGGAAGATGTGCTCAGGCACATCGAGAAGGCCGACAGGACGGAGACATCGAAACCGGAAGAGAAGAAACCGGCGGGAGAAGAGGCCGCAGCGGCGCCGGAACCGGAAAGCAAGACGCCGTCGCCGGCGGAAACGGCGGAGAAGGCCGGCGTGGGCTTCGACAGCGGTGACCGGCCCGAGAAGCGCGTGCCGATGACGCGCCTGCGCGCGCGCATTGCGGAACGGCTGCTGCAGGCGACTCAGCAGACCGCCATGCTGACCACGTTCAACGAGGTCAACATGCAGCCGATCATGGATCTGCGCGCACGCTACAAGGACCAGTTCGAGAAGACCCACGGCACGAAACTGGGCTTCATGAGCTTCTTCGTCACGGCGGCCGCCGAAGCGCTCAAGCGCTTCCCCGACATCAATGCCTCGATCGACGGAACCGACATCGTCTATCACGGCTACTGCGATGTCGGCATTGCCGTGTCATCCGAGCGCGGACTGGTCGTGCCGATCCTGCGCGATGCCGAAACCCTGTCGATGGCCGAGATCGAGCGTCAGATCCGTGACTTCGGCGGACGTGCGCAGGAAGGAAAGATCGGCATCGACGAGATGACCGGCGGCACCTTCACCATCACCAACGGCGGCGTGTTCGGCTCGCTCGTGTCGACGCCGATCCTGAACATGCCGCAGAGCGCGATTCTCGGCATGCACAAGATCCAGGAGCGGCCGGTGGCCGAGAACGGCCAGGTCGTGATCCGGCCCATGATGTATCTGGCATTGTCGTACGACCATCGCATCGTCGACGGCAAGGATTCGGTGCAGTTCCTGGTCGCGATCAAGCAACTCCTCGAGGACCCGGCACGTCTGCTGCTGGATATCTGAAACCGGCAAAGAAGAACCACGAATGAACACCAATCAACACGAATATTGTCATGTCGATGCAGAAAGCTCGCTGGAGCTGCACTGATACCGTCTGGGCATGTTGCAGGGATGCTGATAACCAAAAATGAACAAAAATTGGACTAAAAATGGGAAAGGGCTTCGTTCATCGCATTACCATGACGCCGGACCATTTTTAGTCCATTTTCCGGTTATCGGAAAACGCTCGGAAAAGCACGGTCCTGTCAGCGCTGCTCCGACATGCGTTCGGAATGGTCCCGGCAGCATTCGTGTTGATTCGTGTTCATTCGTGGTTCCCATACACACCCGCTGAATTGACGGAGAGATTCGATGGCCAAGTCCTATGATGCAGTGGTGATCGGCGCGGGGCCGGCGGGGTATGTGTGCGCGATCCGGCTGGCGCAGCTCGGTTTCAGCACTGCCTGCGTCGACGACTGGATCAACAAGCAGGGAAAGCCGGCGCTCGGCGGAACCTGCCTCAATGTCGGCTGCATCCCGTCGAAGGAACTGCTGGAGAGCTCGCATCATTTCGCCCAGTTCCGCGATCATGCGGATCGCTTCGGCATCAAGTCGAAGGGTGTCGATATCGATGTCGGCGCGATGATCAGGAGCAAGGACAAGACCGTCAGCGAGCTCACGCAGGGCATCGAGGGATTGTTCAAGGCCAACAAGGTCGAGTGGCTTCAGGGCCGGGGGCAGCTCACCGGCACCAACAGCGTCCGGGTGACGCCGCACAAGGGTGACGCGTACGACGTCGAGGCGAAGAACGTGATCCTGGCCTGCGGCTCGGTGCCCGTCGAGATCGGGGCGGCACCCCTGCACGAGGACATCATCGTCGATTCGGCGGGCGCGCTCGACTGGGAAGACTGCCCGAAACGCCTCGGCGTGATCGGCGCCGGCGTCATCGGCCTCGAAATGGGCAGCGTGTGGCGCCGGCTCGGCGCCGAGGTGACCGTGCTCGAGGCGATGGACACGTTCCTGGCCGCGGTCGACCAGGAAGCCGCGAAATCCGCATACAAGAGCTTCGGGAAACAGGGACTGGACATTCGCCTGGGAGCCCGGGTCCTCTCGACGAAGGTCGAGAAGGGCGGCGTGAAGATCGAGTACGAGGATGCCGACGGCAAGCACTCGCTGACGGTCGACCGCCTCATCGTTTCGGTCGGCCGGCGCCCGAATACCGACGGCATCGCGGCCGACGACGTCCAGCTCGAGATCGACGAGGGTGGCCGCATTCACGTCGATGGCGGCTGCGAGACCAGCCTGCCCGGCGTCTACGCCATCGGGGATGCGGTTCGCGGTCCGATGCTCGCCCACAAGGGCTCCGAGGAAGGCATTGTCGTCGCCGAACGCCTCGCCGGTCAGCGCAGTCATGTCAATTACGACGTGATCCCGTGGGTCATCTATACCCATCCGGAAATCGCCTGGGTCGGACAGACCGAGGAGGAATTGAAGCACGCAGGGGTCGAATACGAGACGGGCACGTTCCCGTTCCTCGCCAGCGGCCGTGCCAAGGCCATGCATGACACCGACGGGCTGGTGAAGGTGATTGCCGACGCGAAGACCGACCGGGTGCTGGGCGTGCACATCGTAGGCCCGCAGGCTTCCGAACTGATCGGTCAGGCGGTGCTGGCAATGGAATTCGACGCCTCGGCCGAAGACATCATGCGCACGGTGTTCGCGCACCCGACCCTGTCCGAGGCACTGCACGAGGCCGCCCTCGCCGTCGACGGCCGCCCCCTGCACATCCCGCCCCCGCGGCGCCGGAAGAAATGAGCGGGGGTCTTCATGAATGAATCTCTCGCAGAGGCCGCAGACAACGCAGAGTACGCAAAGGAAAACAAAGTGAATTCCTGCGTTTTTCTCCGCGTTCTCTGCGGCCTCTGCGAGATGTCCATCGCACATACCCGAAAAGAATTCGGCCAGCCATGACAAGAAAGACAGTTCGAAGGGAGAACCCGCAATGAATCTGCACGAATACCAGGCGAAACAGCTCTTTCGCCAGTACGGCATGCCGGTACCCAACGGCATCGTCATCCGTGACAAGGCCGAGGCCTCGAACGCCGTTGCCGATCTTTCGGGTTCCAAGTGGATCGTCAAGGCCCAGGTCCATGCCGGCGGTCGCGGCAAGGCGGGTGGCGTCGAGATCGTGGGCAACGCCGGCGAGGCCACCGAGGCCGCGGGCCGCATGCTGGGTACCCGCCTGGTCACTTACCAGACCGATGCGAAGGGACAGCCGGTACAGCGCGTGCTGATCGAGGAAACCAGCGACATCGCCAATGAACTCTACCTGGGTGCGGTGATCGACCGGGCCTCGCAGCGTGTGGTGATCATGGCCTCGACCGAGGGTGGCGTGGAGATAGAGAAGGTGGCCGCCGAAACGCCGGAGAAGATCCGTCGCGTGGTGGTCCACCCGATGCTCGGCGTAATGCCCTACCAGTGCCGCCAGATCGCCTTCGGCCTGGGCCTGTCCGGTGACCAGATCAAGCAGTTCGCCAAACTGCTTACCGGGCTGGCACGGCTGTTCGTGGAAAAGGACCTGAGCCTTGTCGAGGTAAATCCGCTGGTGATTACCAGCAAGGGTGACATCATCTGTCTCGACGCCAAGATCAACGTCGACGACAACGCCGTCTACCGACACACCGACGTTGCCGAGCTGCGTGATTCCTCGCAGGAGGACGAACGCGAGAACCGCGCCAAGGAATGGGACCTCAACTACATCGCGCTCGATGGCAATATCGGCTGCATGGTCAACGGCGCCGGCCTGGCGATGGCGACCATGGACGTGGTCAAGCTGCATGGTGGCGAACCGGCCAACTTTCTCGATGTCGGCGGCGGCGCCACCGCCGAACGCGTCGCCGAGGCCTTCAAGATCATCTGCTCTGACGAGAACGTGAAGGCGATCCTGGTGAACATTTTCGGCGGCATCGTCCGTTGCGACCTGATTGCAGAGGGCATCGTGTCTGCTGTCGAGCAGGTCGGCCTCGAACTGCCGGTCGTCGTGCGACTGGAGGGCAACAATGCCGAAAAGGGGGCGCAGATCCTGGACGACTCCTCGTTCAACGTGATCGCCGCCAGGGATCTCACCGACGGCGCCAAACGCGCCATCGCCGCCGCGGAGGGAAAATAATCATGTCGGTTCTCGTCAACAGGAACACGAAGGTCATCTGCCAGGGCTTCACCGGCAAGCAGGGAACCTTCCACTGCGAGCAGGCCATCGCCTACGGCACGAAGATGGTGGGCGGCGTGACTCCCGGCAAGGGTGGCACCACCCATCTCGAACTGCCGGTATTCAACACCGTCGCCGAGGCGGTCGAGGAAACCGGCGCCGAAGCAACGGTGATCTATGTCCCCGCCGCCTTCTGCAAGGATTCGATCGTCGAGGCCGCCGATGCCGGCATCAAGCTGATCGTCTGCATTACCGAGGGCATTCCGACACTGGACATGCTGCTGGCCAAGGCATACCTCGATCAGACCGATTCACGCCTGATCGGCCCCAACTGCCCCGGCATCATCACGCCCGGCGAATGCAAGATCGGCATCATGCCCGGCGAGATCCACAAGCCCGGCAAGGTCGGCGTGGTCTCGCGCTCCGGCACCCTCACCTACGAGGCGGTCAAGCAGACCACCGATCCCGGTTACGGTCAGACCACCTGCATCGGTATCGGTGGCGATCCGATTCCGGGCACCAGCTTCATCGACGCGCTGGAACTGTTCGAGGCCGATCCCGAAACCGAGGCCATCGTCATGATCGGCGAGATCGGCGGCACCGCCGAGGAGGAAGCGGCCGAATTCATTCAGTCGAATGTCTCCAAGCCGGTGGTTTCCTACATTGCCGGCGTGTCGGCACCCAAGGGCAAGCGCATGGGTCATGCCGGCGCCATCATCGCCGGCGGCAAGGGCACCGCGGCCGAAAAATACGCCGCACTGGAGAAGGCGGGCGTCAACACCGTCAAGTCCCCCACCGACATCGGTCGTGGCGTGGCCGAGGCGACCGGCTGGTAGAGCATCCGGGGAAACGCGGCGGCCGGTCGGCCGCCGCGAGCCGTTAACAGGCGGCCAGGCAGTTGCGGATTGCGGATCCCCCTCAGGCGCCACGCGATTCCACCGCGGCCGGGTCGGTTCGGTCACGCAGACTGTCATCGTTCTCCAGCAGATAGCCGATCTCGCGGTAATCGGCGACCTCCAGTCCCTGGCTCTCGACGGCCTGCGCCATCTTCTCCTGTGCCTCGGCCAGCAGATCCGCCCGTTCATCGGCATCGGCCTGCTCGATCCGCTCCGCGTATTCCTGCCGGATCGCCTGGATATCGTGGGCCGCATCGATGAAACGGTGCAGCGTCTCGTCCTCCAGCTCGGAGGCACTCATTTCTCCGGCCTGGCCGGCCGTCTCGTCGAGCCAGAGTCCCTCTCTCTCACTGGCGATGGCCGCGCCGCCGCCGAGCACCAGCGCGCCTGCGAGCAATGCATTGCTGACGGTTTTCCGGGGATGCCTCGTCTTCATGCTGCCGTTCTCCGATTGCGCACCGCCCTTGCAGGTGCAGTTCACAGTGTAGACATGGAGAATGGACACCACCTGTAGGCAGCATTACGGTACGTCCATGCTCGATCACACCCATGCCGGAAGGCGTGGAGCACCGATCGTCTGCACTGCTCTGCCACGATCGAGCGCGGTATTGACCGACAATGCATCGGGGACACGATTCGGGGGAACGGCATGACCGGAATCCGGCAGCTTGCGCTCGCCCTTGCGGCAGTCACCCTGTCGTGGACAGCGGCCGATCCGGAGGCCGCGGAGATCTATCGCTGGGTCGACGACGACGGCGTTACCCACTATTCCTCGAGCCCTCCACCCGGGCAGGACGCCGACAGGATCGACGCCTCGAATCCCCCGGCCGACGATCCGGAAGCGAGCCAGGCCGAGATCGAGCGGTTGCGGCAATCGAACAGGACCCGCCAGCACAAGAGGCGCCTGGAACGCGAAGCCGAGGCAAGGGAAGAGCAGCAACAGCGGGAGAAGCAACAGTACTGCAGCCGGCTGCACGACAAGCGTCGTATCCTGATCGACAGCGCCCGGGTTCGGGAACAGGCCGACGGCGGTGGTCGAGTACTGACGCGGGAAGAGCGCGAGGAAAGGTTGCGGGAGATCGAGCAATTGCTCGACGAGCGTTGCGACGACGCCTAGCGCCCTGTCTCGCGGATTCTTCGAATTTCTCGGCGAGGCATTGCGGACGCCGGCAAGGCGCGGCGACGGGAATAGCGGGTCCTGTTCCGAGGAGGCGCAACGCGGCCAGCGGCCGCAAGGGCCGGCGAGAAATCGAAGAGATTCGCGAGACAGGGCACCAGGAACCCGGCCCGCCGGACAAGGCGGTATTCCGGCGCGGATCCTGCCTTGATTCAGGCATTCGATCACGCTCCCGGAATACCGGAGGAACATCCGATGACCAACGAACGTGTCTTCCGCGACGCCCGTGGCCGCACGATATACCGGGTAGTGATCGAGGAATGCCGCAAGACGGTCCATGACGGCCGGGACCGCCTGCCCGGCTACTGCATCGGGGAGCGCACGGTCGATCCCGGCCGACGGCCGGTCTCCCACGGTGAAGCGCCGGGCGCCCTGCTCCGCTGAATGACCGCGATCGACCGCCCCCGCTTCAGGTCAGCCACTCGAGCAGCCACAACATGCCCATGCCCGTTGCCAGTGTCAGCAGAACGCTGCGCGAGTACCAGGCCACCGCGGCAGCGAGCACGCCGGCGACGAGCCGGAGATTGTCGATCGCCGGGTCGATGAATCCCTCGGGGCGGAGCAGGGCGGGCAGGACCAGGGCCGCCAGCACGGCCGACGGCACATACTCCAGCGCGCGATTCATCAAGTCGGGCACACGCAGCTTCTGCCACAACGCGATGAAGGACAGCCGCAGCAGATAGGTGCCGAGGCCGATGCCGGCTACGGTCAGCCAGATCACGGTCGCGCTCATGCCTTCCCGCTCCATCGTTCGAACGCCACGCCGGCGGCAATGCCCGCGAATGCGCCGGTGACGATACCGAGATGCAGTGGCAATCCGGCGGCGAACGTGGCGGCCAGGCCGCCGGTCAGTGCAGCCACCACATGGGGACGGTTGTGCAGTGCCGGCACCAGCAGGACCATGAAAACCAGTGGAATGGCGAAATCGAGCGACCAGCCGCTCGGCACGCCGGCCGCCATGAACACCCCGACCGCGGTCGATGTCTGCCAAGTGAGCCAGAGCGCGACCCCGGCACCGAGGTAGTACCAGTGGCCGCGTGCACGCCAGCCGTCGTCGCCGTGCCGGAAACGGTGAATCGACACCGCGTAGTTCTGGTCCACCAGGAAGTACGCCAGCGGCAGATGCCAGCTCCGTCCCAGGTGCTGCAGGTGCGGTGCGAGCGAGGCACTGTACATGGCAAAACGCAGGTTGATCGTCAGTGCCGTGAGCAGGATCACGGCGGGGAGCGCGCCCTCGCCGATGAGCTGCAGGGTGGCGAGTTGCGCCGCCCCGGCGAATACCGCGACCGACATGAACATCGCCTGCAACGCCGACAGGCCCGTGCCGACCGCGGTGAGACCGGCGACGATGCCGAACGGGACGACACCGGGCAGCATGGGCAGGACGGCCAGCATGCCGGCGCCGAACAGATCACGTCGATTGCGCATGAGATCTCCCGAAAACCGGCCCGGCGGCCGGGTCACGCTTGTTCGATCCGGGCGGCATGAAGCGGCCCGCTCGGGTAGGATGACGCGACCATCGCGTGCCAATGATGGAGTGAACCGTGTCGACGAGCGCAATCCTGTGGCCCGTGTTCGCCCTGGTCACCCTGACCGCGATCGTGTGGGTACGCCTCTACCACGAACGCATCGGCGAGATCCGCCGCCGGCGGATCCATCCCCAGCGGCTCGCCACGTCGCGTGGCGCCGCCGAAACGCTGGATGATACACGGGCCGCGGATCATTTCCGCAACCTGTTCGAGGTACCCGTGCTGTTCTACGCCCTGTGCGCGCTGCTCGCGGCCACCGGTCACGTGACGGCACCGCTGGTGGGACTGGCGTGGCTATACGTCGCGGCGCGCTGCCTGCAGGCAGGCATCCACCTGACCTATAACCGGGTCTTCCACCGATTCACGGTGTACGTGACCGGCACGGCGATCCTGTTCATCGCCTGGGCGTTGTTTGCCGTCGGCATGCTGTCGGCATGAACGACCGGGCCGGGATACGTTCCTTCAGGTGACCAGGGCGGTGCGCACGCGCTCGATCAGTGGGTCGGCATCGGCCTCGCCGACACCACTCCCGAGCAGGACCAGCTCGGCCGGTGGCAATGATGGCGGGGCATCGGGACCGTCGACGGTTCGCAGGCCGGCCCCCCCGGTCGATCGCGCCAGCGCGCCGACGGCGAACCCGGCGTGAATGCCGGCCCGCACACCGGCCACGCTGGCGCTGGTGAACACCACTCGATAATCGATACCGGCGGCCTGGAGGGCATCCAGTGCCTTGCTGCGCCAGCTGCAGGCCTGGTCGAACAGGGCCACGGGCAGGGGACGGCGCCCGGACAGTCCCCGTTCGGGCGCTTCCAGCCAGGCCACGGGATCGCTGCAGATCGGCCGCCCCTGTCCCTCGATTTCCTCGGCCAGAACGATCGCCAGGTCGAGCCGGCGCTGTCGCACACGGTGTTCGAGTTCCGGCGAAGCGGCACATTCCACCTCGAACAGCAGGAACGGATCGTGCCGGCCCGTCTCCCCCAGTACCTCGGGAATCAGCCGGTCGGCATACTCCTCCGGAACGCCGACCCGGACCGTTCGCCGCGGCCGATCATCCAGGGCCAGGACGGCCGCATCGGCGGCCTCGAGTGCCCGCCGGGCGAGCGGGATCAGCCGTTCCCCCGGCGGCGTCAGGCGGACATGGCGGGTATCGCGGTCGAACAGCCGGACGCCCAGCACCTCCTCGAGACGGTGCAGCTGCAGGCTCACCGCCGACTGGCTGCGCGCGACACGGGTACCGGCCCGGGTGAGACTGCCCGTTTCGGCGATCGCCAGGAAGGTCTCCAGCCACTCGAGTCGCGGTCGCATGCACTCATTATCCTGTTTGGCTCATTATTCCATGCAGAATAACCCATTTTACTCATTGACTGGCAGCTCGCAGAATTCCGGGCATGAAAATGCCGAAGTTCGGGATCACCCGGCCCGGTGGCGAAGCAGCCACCTGGATCGTGACCGGCCTGCTGCTGCTGACCGGGTCCCTCTATCCCCGGCCGGAGCCGGGGTTCGTGCTCGATGTCGCCGGCGGGCTGCTTGCCCTGCTGCCGGTGGTCGTGCTCGCGGCACTGCTCGCCGGTGCGCTGACGATGGGGCACTGGTCGGACCGGGCTCTTGCCTGGGTGTCGGGCGGACCGACGCGGGCGGTCGTGCTCGCCAGCGCGGCCGGCACGTTGACACCCGTGTGCGGGCTGGGCGTGCTGCCGCTGATCGCCGCCCTGCTGCGTCGCGGCCTGCCGCTGGCGCCGGTGATGGCCTTCTGGGTGTCGTCGCCGATCATGGGGCCGAGCATGGTCGTGGTGACCATCGGCGTACTCGGGCTGCCGTTCGCCATCGCCAAGGCACTGGCGGCCTTCGGCACCGGGCTGCTGGCGGGTGCGGTGACCGCCTCCCTGCCGGCCTTTGCCGGGCCGGGCGATCGCCTGATGCGCACGGGACCCCTGGAAGATGCGGGCTGCAGCGACGAGCCCCCCGGCTTCTGGCACGAGGCCTGGCACAGCACCCGGCTGGTGCTGCGCTGGCTGGCGCTGGCACTGGTACTCGAGGTACTGCTGCAGCGTCACGTACCGGATGCCTGGATCGCCGGCCTGTTCGGGGCGGATACCCCGTTCGCGGTGCCGCTGGCGGCCGTCGTTGGCGCGCCGCTGTACCTGGATGGCTATGCCGCCCTGCCGCTGGTGCGCGGACTGATGGATCTGGGCATGGGGTTCGGCGCCGCGCTGGCGCTGCTGATCTCGGGCGCGGCGGTCAGTCTCTATGCGGCGATCGCCGTCGCTTCGCTGGTTCGCCCGCGGGTATTCGCGCTCTATGTCGCCCTAGCAGTTGCCGGGGCGTGCATCTCCGGCTACCTGGCCGAGTGGCTGATCTGATCGTTCGACGACGCCGGCGGCGCATCCCCGCATCCGACTGCATCCCGCTGCCGGATCACGCATACTGGCACTGGTACAGCCCCGCGGGGCGGGAACGCACGGTGCTGTACGAAACCCCGGTACGACCTGACCCAGGGAGGTAATCGATGCAACTCCTGATCTCGCCAACCTCTCCCTATGTTCGCAAGGCACGGGTGCTGGTACGCGAAAAGGGCCTGCTCGACCACGTCGAGGAGATCTCCCTCAATCCGCATCAGGATCCGGCCGAGCTGCTGGCACAGAACCGCCTGGGCAAGATCCCCGTACTGGTCCGCGACGAAGGCGATGCGCTCTACGACAGCCCCGTGATCTGCGAATACCTCGACAGTCTGAGCGTGGCGCCGCGACTGATCCCGGCACCCGGCGAGGCACGCTGGGCCGTGCTGCGGGCCCAGGCGCTCGCGGACGGGATCCTCGACCTCACCGTGGCCATCGTGATGGAACGCGCACGTCCCGAAACCGAACAGTCACCGAAGAGCATGACGCGCTGGCGCGACAAGATCGAGCGGGCGGTCGGCGGCATGAGCGAGACGCTGTCCGCCATTCCAGCAAACGGCTTCGACCTCGGCCGCATCGCCTGCGCGGTCACGCTCGGCTATCTCGATTTCCGCCTGCCGGAATTCGACTGGCGCGGCGCGCAGCCGGAACTGATCGACTGGTACGCCAATGTTGCCGCGCGTCCTTCGATGGAGGAGACGGCGCCGCCGCAGGGATGAGTGTGTAGGTTGGGCCGACGCAAGGAGACCCAACGACCGGCTCCCGAACGCGGAATGTTGGGCCTCCTGCGTCGGCCCAACCTACTCGAGGCGTTCCTGCTCTATCCCGATAATGGCAAGACAATCGCCGGGACGGGCCAGGCCGGGAAAATGCCGCCCGATCAGGGTACCGCTGCGATTGGCGTAGTAGAGCCCCGGCTCCAGGCCGGTCTTCTCGACCGAGTGGATGCGTGCGATGAGTTGCCCCTCGGTGATCTCGTCGCCGAGATTGACCAGGCACTCGAACAGGCCGGTCTCGTCCGCAACGGTGTACGCGTTCTCGTCCGGCGTCGCCATGATCCGGCTCGACGGCAGGCCGCGGTCCCGGCGGCGCGACGGCGTGCCCTCCAGCACGCCGTAGTGCCGCAGCACATTGCATACGCCCTGCTCGGCAATCGCCACGCTCTCCGGCGTGCAGGTACCGCCGCCGCCGAGCTCGGTGAACATGAACACCTTGCCGGAATCCTCGACCACGCCATCAATCATGCCCTCGGTATCGAGTTCCTCGATGATCAGCGAAATCGGTGCATCGAACGCCTCGACCACCGCCCGCGTACGCTCGAACTGCTCGCGGTCCTTGAGATAGTGCATCGCCGCGAACGGCACGAAGTTGAGGGTCTTGCCGCCCGAGTGAATGTCGATCACGGCCTCGACCTTCGGCAACAGCACGGTCGATACGTAGTGACAGAGCATTTCGGTGACGGTCCCGGTACGCCTGCCCGGGAAGGCGCGGTTCATGTTGACGCCATCAAGCGGAGAGCAACGGGTGTTGGTCAGCACGGCCGGCGGATTGAGTGCCGGGATCATGATCACCATGCCATTGATATCCTCGGGCTCGATCTCCGCCGCCAGCTTCTTCAGGGCAATCGGGCCCTCGTATTCGTCACCGTGATTGCCACCGGTGAACATGATGCTCGGACCCTCGCCGTTGCGAATGACGGTGATGGGCACGCGCACGGCGCCCCAGGCCGATTCATTGGCGGAATACGGCGCACTGAGATAGCCATGCTGCTTGCCGTCGGCATTCCAGTCGATCGATGCCGTAACCCGTGGCCCGACCTGCACGAAGCCGGGCGCTTCACCTTCATTGCTGCTGTAGCTGGCCATCTGTTACTCCCCCTTCAGGCCCCATGGCTTCTGTTGCACCTCATGACGGCGGGCAAGCGACCCCGCGCTGCTGCCGACCGAATGAGCGATTCTGTCACAGCCGACACGCCGGACAAGTGGGGTGGGTGCAGGCGGCTGCATTCACGAAGAAATCACCGCCGGACGATGCGGTTCGCGAGGGCTTATCCACCGAAGGCCGGCCCGGCGGCAGGAATTCCCGGAATCGCGGCTCAATCCAGGCGGTTCAGGAGCGACTCGAGGTCGGCACGTCCGCTGACGGCGAATTCCTGCATGCATTCCAGCAACTCGTCGGCCAGCCGGTTGTTGCCGGCGAGCAGATAATCGAGCGGGGCCGACGGCTCGAACGCGCGCGTTGGCAGATCACTGCCGTCGAGCCCGTACAGCACACCGCCCGCGGCACGAACCAGGGGCCAGGCGAGCACATTGAAACCGTCGGATATGCCGCGCGCCTCGACGAGGAAGTGGGCAGCATTGCGCGCGATTTCGGCGAACTCGATGGCGGCATTGTCGATGGCCCGCAGGTCGCGGGCACCCAGATACAGCGGCAATGTCGCAGCAAGCTGACGTCGCGCCCCGCCGTAGCCCGGGCGCAGATAACCGGTAGCCTCGGCCAGCCGCTCCGGTGCAGCGGTTCGAAGACGCCGTTCGCGCCCGGTCAGGCGACAATGATGGAAAGCGATGCCCTCGGCAGTGCGATAGCGGTCGCCGCTGCGCAACCCCTCGACATAGGCGAAATGCAGGTCATCAAGACGCCCGGCCCGCGGGCCGGGCGCGGCGGCCAGCACGAAGCCGGGATCACCCACGCCCCGGTCCCAGTTGAGGGACCCGTCCACCGGATCGATGTAGACACAGAACGCGGCATCCTCCTCGATGTCCGCCGTCCCGCCCTCGATCACGACATTGCAATGGAAATCCGCGAGCATGCGGCGGGCGATGATCGCGGCACGGTCATCGATGTCATGAGCCGACTTGAGATCGTCCGGATCGGACAATGACTCGCCGCCACGGGCGGGATCCGACACCTGCAGGAGCATCGACCGGATCTCGCCCGCAATGGAGCCGGCGGTCTCCGCGAGACGGGCGTCGTCGGGCAGCGCCCCGCTCACGCTTCCTCGGACAGCGGACCGTACAACCGCCCGTTCACCTGCGCGCCGGCGGCAATGGCCAGGGTGCCGTACTGCAGATCCGCATCCACGGTCGCCGAGGCCGCGATCTCGACATGCCCCGTGGCCTCGATCCTGCCGACCACCTGGCCCTCGATCCGGATGCTGTGAACGTGGATATCCCCGCGCACATGCCCACCGGGGCTGACAATCGCGCATGCATCGTCGCCGTGACGTTCGATGCTGCCGCGAACGACACCATCGATCCGGGCACAACCGGCGACGTGCAGCTCGCCGCGAATGCGGTCCGCGGCACCGACGATGCTGGTGACTGCGGTGAGATCCGGTTGACGAACGGCTGGACGCTTGCTCATGGTGCCGGGATTCTCCGCCGGAATCGTGGGACGGCAGCGGCATCGGGATCGCCCGGCCGCCGGTGAAACGGGATGGTTCGCCAATCCGGGGCGAGTTCAGCATAATAATGCCGGATCGTACAGTCTCGGGGGCGAGCCGAACGGGCCGGGTGGCCCGCGGCGCTGGACGGATGGAGGAGAACATGCATCAGAACAATGTCATCCTGTACTACCTCAATGGCGAGGGTCCGCTCTGGAAGTTGTTCTGGCTGTGGGGTGTGCTGCTGAGCTGGGTCCTGTTCGGATTGTTCTACCTTGCAGCGACGACCATGGGCATCAGCTGGGGGCTGTTCATCATCTCCGGCGTGATCATGCTGCCCTACTCGATCTGGCTGCTGGTCTCGATCTGGATGTGTGCCGAGAACACCGGCTTCGATTTCTGGGGCAGGGCTGCACGTTTCCTCACTCTCATCTGGTCACTGAACATCGGCGGGACGGCCGGATTCCTGTTGACCGACCTGGTCATCGGCTGGAGCTGAGCCTTACGGATCGAGCGGCGAGTGCCTCACCCGCGCCGGTCGGACCCCTCCGCGCCATCCCGTCCATCGGTTTCCCGGGTCACCTCCTCGTCCGATACCGCCGCCCCGGTGCCGCCCTTGTCCGCACCCTCTTCCGGCACGGTCGCGGATTCGGCCGACTCGCCGTCACCCGCCGACGCCCCGCCCGTCTGATCCGCGACCAGCCGCGGGTCGGCACGCTGCAACAGCTCCCGCGCCCGCCCCTCCGACAGACCCAGATTCTGCGCCGTCCGGGCGAAGTGCTCGAAGAAGCTCCGATAGTCGTCGGCGAGCCGGCCGAACATCCGCGCGCTCTGCTCGAAATGGCGCGCGACCTCGCCCTGGACCCGCTCGGCCTCGGCGCGGGCCTCGTCGCGCTCCTTCTCCAGTGCCTCCAGTCGCTGCTGCCCGGGCGCGGACCGCCGTCCGGCGTAGAATCCCAGCCCCAGCGCCGCGATCACGCCGGCAATCGCCAGCAACCAGTACTCCGCAGACATCTCCTCATCCCCGCTGAATCGGTTCGAGTCCAGCCTACTGGATCGCGACCGTGTCTGCAGCGGCGTGGCACTTGCACCGCTTCCGCACGCTACCATGTCTCACCCGGATTCCGGAGTTCGAACGATGCAGTTGCCTGCGCAAGCCGCGGTACTGGTGCCGGTTTATCGCGACACGCAGGGCGTCCTGCGCGTCGTGCTGATCCGGAGGACCGATGCCGGTATCCACGCGGCCCAGATCGCGCTGCCGGGCGGCCGGGTGGAAACCGGCGACGCCAGTCTCGCCGACACGGCCCTGCGGGAGACGTTCGAGGAAATCGGCGTGGCGCCGGAACGGGTGGAGATACTCGCGACCCTGCGCCGGGTACGCACTCGCAGCAGCAATTTCGAGATCCATCCCTTCCTCGGCCGCATCCGGCAACCGGTCGCCTGGCACCCACAGGCATCGGAAGTCGCCGCGGTGCTGACTCCGAGCATCGAGACGCTCACGCGACCGGGATGCCTGACCAGCACCCGGGTCCATCCGTCCGTCTGGTCCGAGTCGCGCCGCGTGCCCTGTCTGCGCCCGGACGAGGACATCATCGTATGGGGGGCGACCTACCGCATCCTGCGGCCGTTGCTGCGCCCTCTCCTCGACGGTCGCTGGACCGTGTGAGCCGGGACGTTAACACACGGTAACCGCGACAACAGGACATGTTCATCCGTCGGGCCCCATCCTGCGCACCGTCCTGGGCGATGGCGGCCAGCCCTTCGATTGGCCGCGGACACCGATAACGGGAGATTCTCGATGCACAAACAGCGCTTCACGACACCGATCCTGCTCGCCGGCCTTCTGGGGCTGGGCGTCGTCGCCCCGGCGTGGGCCGAGGATACCGGCAGTACCGGTACCGCCACCGACGAAGCCGCTGCCGGCGGCGGGTCGATCAGCGACGAGAAGCTGCAGCAGTTCGTTGTCGCCATGGGCGAGATCCGGGAGATTCGCATGGAGTACGGACCGAAGCTGCAGGAGGCGGAAAACGAGGAAGAGCAGAACCAGCTCAGGAAGGAAGGACGCGAGGAGATGCTCGAGGCAATCCGTGACACGGGTCTCGAGGCCGATGAATACAATCGCATCGGTCGACGCATCAACAACGACGAGGAACTGAAAAACCGGGTCCGCGATCTGGCGCAGGACCAGAACAATGGCTGATCGCCGGTAATCACAACGGGCGCCGGCATTCGTGCCGGCGCTTTCTGAACAAAACGTAATCCGGCGTTCACCCCCCGGCAAAACACGATACGGCAGGCTGTACGGACAGATGCGGGAAATCACATTTCTCAACGGGAAACGGGAATGACCAGAGAGGCAAACATGCGGACATCGAGTCATGCACTGACAACCGGCCTGATGGTTCTGATACTGGTCGGCACCGCTCTGCAGCCGGCCCGGGCCCAGGTACCGGATTTCACGCGCATCGTGGAAGACAACCGCGCGGCGGTAGTGAACATCTCGACCACGCAGAAGGTCGAGGCAACGGATTACGGAATGCCGCCGGAACTGCTGGAACGCCTGCCGCCGAACAGCCCGTTCCGGGATTTCTTCCGCCGC
Source organism: uncultured Ectothiorhodospiraceae bacterium (assembly GCA_964478305.1). Taxonomy (GTDB): domain Bacteria; phylum Pseudomonadota; class Gammaproteobacteria; order XJ16; family Halofilaceae; genus Halofilum. The sequence goes on along the minus strand of CAYZHJ010000003.1, from coordinate 36,551 downwards.
TTCCAGGAAGGTCAGCCGCAACAGCGTGAACGCAGTTCGCTCGGCTCCGGCTTCATCCTGTCCGAGGACGGTTACATCCTGACCAACGCCCATGTCATCGCCGATGCCGACGAGATCGTGGTGAGGCTGGAGGACAATCGCGAATTCGAGGCCGAGGTGATCGGCGCCGACCGCGACAGCGATGTGGGCATGCTGAAAATCGACGCCGAGGATCTGCCAACGGTCGAGCTCGGTGACTCGGACAATCTGCAGGTCGGCCAGTGGGTGCTGGCGATCGGCGCACCGTTCGGCCTCGAGCACACGGCGACCCAGGGGATCGTCAGCGCGCTCAATCGCAGCCTGCCGAACGATACCTACACACCGTTCATCCAGACCGACGTGGCGGTCAACCCGGGCAATTCCGGCGGACCCCTGTTCAATGGTGAAGGCGAGGTGATCGGCATCAACTCCCAGATATTCAGCCGCACCGGCGGCTACATGGGACTGTCGTTCGCGGTGCCGATCGAAACCGCAATGGACATCGCCGAGCAGTTGCGCGAGACCGGCCGGGTGGAACGCGGCTATCTCGGCGTGACGATCCAGCCGGTGGATCGCGGCCTGGCCGAGTCCTTCGGCCTCGACAAGCCGATCGGCGCACTGGTATCGGATCTGGTGAAGGGTGCACCGGCCGAGGAGGCGGGCATCCAGCCCGGCGACGTGATCCTGGAGTTCAATGACACGGAAATCTCCGAGGCGGCCGATCTGCCGCCGGTGGTGGGACGCACGCCCGTGGGCAGCAAGGCCCGCGTGACGATAGTACGCGACGGTGAAAAGCGCACCATCGAGGTCGAGGTCGGCCGACTGTCCGACTACCGCGAGGGCGACGACAGCGGAAGGGAGACGTCATCCGACGACTCGGGCACGTCCCTCAACGTCGCTGTCCGCGAACTCGGTGAGGAGGAGCGGCGCGAGATGGGGCTCGGCGAGCAGGGACTGCTGGTCGAGCGCGTCGGCCCCGGACCGCTGGCCGATGCCGGCATCCGGCCCGGCGACATCCTGCTGCGCATCGGCCGGCAACCGCTGAGCGAGGTGCAGCAGCTGGAGCAGGCCATCGAGTCACTGCCGAAGGGCAAGCCGGTGGCCATGCAGATCCGGCGCGGCGACCGCACCCTGTTCGTGTCGCTGGCGTTGCCGGAAGAGTAATACACGGTTTCTTCATGGTGTGTGGTGCCCAGGGCTTGGCGGCCCCCTTCCCCCAGGGGCCGCCGTTTTTTCTGTCTCGGCCCGCGAACACGCTGCTAGACTCTGGCGGAGTCGGACCTTCCGGTCATGCCCATGCACATTCTGATCATCGAGGACGACCAGGGCGTCGCCACCTATCTGGCCAAGGGCCTGAGGGAACACGGTCACGCCGTGGAAGTCGCGAACGACGGCAAGGATGGATTGTTCCTGGCCCTTTCGGAATCGTTCGACGCAATGATCATCGACCGCATGCTGCCCAATGTGGACGGACTTTCGATCGTGCGTTCGGTACGTCAGGCCGACATCCCCACACCGATCCTCATCCTGTCCGCACTCGGCCAGGTCGATGACCGGGTCACCGGCCTGCGGGACGGAGGTGACGACTACCTGGTCAAGCCGTTTTCCTTCTCGGAACTGATCGCCCGCCTGGAGGCACTGGTACGCCGGCACGCGCCGGAGACACCCCAGACTCACCTGCAGGTCGCCGATCTGGAAATGGACCTGCTGGCACGCAAGGTGCGCAGGGCGGGTCGGAACATCGACCTGCAACCGCGCGAATTCTCGCTGCTCGAATACCTGATGCGCCACGCGGGCCAGGTGGTCACCCGGACCATGCTGCTCGAGCACGTGTGGGACTATCACTTCGATCCACAGACCAACGTGATCGACGTCCACATCAGCCGGCTGCGGCAGAAGATCGACCGGGGTTTCGACTCCGAACTGCTGCAGACCGTCCGCGGTGCGGGATACACGCTGCGTGCGCCTGATCAGACCACTTCTTGAAAGCGCGACCTTCCGGGTCGCCCTGCTCTACATGGCGCTGTTCGCGCTGTCGGTGGCAGCGTTGTTCGGTTTCGTGCATTACGCCACGGCGGGCTACCTCGCACGCCAGACCGATGCGGCCATCGCGCAGGAAACCGCCGAGCTGGCCAATCGCTTCCGCGCCGGCGGCATCATCGCGCTGGCGCGCGAGATCACCAACAAGTCGACCGCCAACGTCGGTGGCCGCTCGATCTACCTGCTGGTGGACGAGGACATGGAACCGATCGCGGGCAACCTGAACCGCTGGCCCGAAGGGGTCGAACCGGACACCGAAGGCTGGCTCGAATTCACCCTGACCGGCTCCGGCAGCGGCCCCGACCCGGCACGGGCGCGGGTATTCCGCCCCGGTGGCCGGCTGCACCTGCTGATCGGGCGCAACGTGTCCGAGCAGCAGGCCTTCCGCAAGCTGATCGTCGGCGCGACCGGGTGGGGCCTCGTGTTGAGCCTCGTACTCGCCGTGCTGGGCGGCCTGCTGCTCAGCCGCACGATCGCCCGCCGGCTGGAACGCATCAACCGTACCGCGCATGCCGTCATGGGGGGCGATCTCGACCGGCGCATCCCGCAATCCGGCGCCGATGACGAGTTCGAGCGGTTGACCCGCAATCTCAATCGCATGCTCGACCAGATCCAGCACCTGATGGACGGTGTTCGCCAAGTCTCGGACAACATCGCGCACGATCTGCGCACGCCGCTGACCCGGCTGCGCTGGCGGCTGGAACATCTGCGCGAAGCCGACGAGGACAACCGCCGCGAACTGCTCGACCAGGCACTGGCCGACGCCGACGGGCTGCTCGATACCTTCCAGGCGCTGCTGCGTATTGCCGAGGTCGAATCGGGCAGTCGCAAGCGCTTCAGCCGGGTCGATCCGGCACGGCTCGTTCAGGACGTGGGCGAACTCTACGAACCCCTGGCCGCCGCCCGCGAACAGACACTGAATGTCGAGAGCGGCGAGATGCCACCGGTGCACGGTGACCGCGATCTGCTGTTCCAGGCATTGACCAACCTGGTCGACAACGCCGTCAAGTATGCACCGACCGGCGGCACGATCCATCTCGCCGTGCAACGAGCGGGTGACCGGATCGAACTGATGGTCGCCGATTCCGGACCCGGTATCCCCGCCGATCAGCGCGAGGCCGTGCTGCAGCGCTTCGTCCGGCTCGAGTCGAGCCGCGGCTCCCCCGGCAGCGGTCTCGGCCTGAGCCTGGTCAACGCCGTCGCCCGCCTGCACGACGGCGAGGTGCTGCTGGAGGACAACGAGCCGGGGTTGCGGGTCAGGTTGCGGTTGCCGGTGGAATGAACGCGTAGGTTGGGCCGACGCAGGAGGCCCAACCCCAGCGTTCGGAACAGTTGAGCCTCCTGCGTCGGCCCAACCTGCGGACTCTTGATTGCCAACACCTCTGCACCCCGCCAAACTCCCTCACCATGCGACCTCGAAGCCACCGCCGTTGAAGGTAGATCCCGCCACCGGCCTGCTGGATGCCGCCCGCCCGTGCCTGTCGCCGAACCGGGACGCGCGGCCCGATCCGGACGACATCACGGGCATCCTGATCCACGGCATCAGCCTGCCGCCGGGCGAGTTCGGCGGCGACTTCATCGACCGGCTGTTCACCAACAGTCTCGATCCCGCATTGCACCCGTACTTTGCCGGAATCGCCGGCTTGCGGGTTTCCGCTCACCTGCTGTTGCGCCGCGACGGCGAAATCGTCCAGTACGTGCCCTTTCACGAACGTGCCTGGCACGCGGGCAGATCCTGCTGGGGCGAACGCGAGGACTGCAACGACTTCACCATCGGCATCGAGCTGGAGGGCGCGGACGACATTTCCTACGAGGATATCCAGTACGAATGCCTGATCGAGATTGTCGAGGCGCTCGCGAGTGCTTATCCTCGGCTCACACCCGCCAGTATCGCCGGCCACTGCGATGTGGCAGCGGGGCGCAAGACCGATCCGGGTCCCGCATTCGACTGGTCGCGGCTGGGCGCCGGGCTCGGGCTCGAACCCGATGACTTTCCGAGGGAGACAGGCCGATGACGCTGATCAGTGTGCTCGTGGCACTGGGACTGGATCGCATGCTGCTCGCGCATCGCGACAGCCCGGTGTCGGGCTGGTACGGCCGCATCATCGATACCGTCGCGGCGCGCCTGCCGTCGCAGTGGCAGGGCAGCGGCAGCGCCCTGCTGATCGTCGCACCGCCCGTGATCGCGATCGCCGTGATCCAGTGGCTGCTTTGGGGCTGGCTCTACGGGCTCGCCGGGCTCGCCTTCGGCATCCTTGTGCTGCTGTTCGCCCTGGGCCCGCTCGACATCGCCGGCCTAGTCGATGACTACATCGACGCCTGTGCAAGCAGTGACCGCGAGCGGGCATTCTGGTACTACGAGCGCTTGACCGGCGAGCAGCCGCCGGAGGACTCTCGCGACGAGGGCCGCCACATGGTCGAGTCGGTCCTCTACCAGGGACATGACAACCTTTTTGCCACCGTCTTCTGGTTCTGCGTGCTGGGTCCGGCGGGTGCCGTGCTCTACCGCATGATCGCCGAGGGCGCCCTGCGGCCCTCGCCCACCCTGGTGGCGCGCCCCGCCCTTCAGCGCACCTTCCGTCATCTGCTGGGGTTGCTGGGGTGGATCCCGGCGCGGCTGATCGCGTTCGGCTACGCCATGACGGGGAGCTTCGAGGAAGCCCTGCATCGCCTGCGGGAGGGCGCACCCCCCGCCGAGGACCTGCTCGCGACCAACCGCAACCTGCTGCGCCGCACCGGCACGGCCGCACTGCGGCGCGACGAGGAGGACGCCCTGATGGAAGCCGGAGCCGACGGGGAACGACGCAGCAGCGAACCCGGTCCGGCAGTGGAGCAGGCACGGGCGCTGGCCGTGCGCACGGCGGTCTTCTGGCTGGCTGTACTGGCCCTGTTCACCCTGGCGGGCTGGTTCGGCTGACTCCTGCCGTTTCCCCGGTCTGCCTGATCGCGGGCCGCGAATCCCGGCCCGGATCCGGGATCGATCCGGTCGGGGATCGGCAATACGCTACATCTCGGTGGCGATGGCCTTGCGCACCGTGAAGAAGCGGTAGCCGTTGAGGGTGAACTCCACGCGCGGATGGGCGGCATCACCGTAGTAGCCCAGGATCTCGACCTCCAGCCCCTTGCGCAGTTCGATGCATTTGCCGCGATCGATCCAGGCGTTGTACGCCTTGTCATTGCCGGTGGCATCGAATTCCACCATGGCCTCCAGCCAGTGGGTGCGCGCGCAGGCCGGATAGCTGCCCGTGGCCTGGTCGGCGGCGGCAGCGGTCACGGGCATCAGCAACAGTGCCGACAGCAGCAGCCTGGTTGCGGTTTTCATGGAACCTCCGTCCCGGCGGGCGGGCCTGGGGGGCGAGAATGGTTCATTATGACAAACCCCTTGTCCGGACGCGAAGTCCAGACTTTTACGCATTGACTGCATCGTGACGGTACAGTACAAGGCCGGCGGAATCCGGTGCCCGGGGCCGGGTGCCCGCATGCGAGGAGACTCCCGTGACCAGCGTGACCGAAACGCGTGAACATCATGCGAGCGCACCCGAGGATGCGGCCCTGCGGGCGGACGTGCGCACCCTCGGCCGGCTCGTCGGCGCGATGATCAGCGAGCAGCGCGGCGAGGCCTTCTATGAAAGGGTGGAGGCCGTGCGCCGCGCCGCCATCGCGCGCCGGCGCGCTGACGAGGGCGCCGCCGAGGAGCTCGACGGGCTGCTGAACGACCTCCATGCGGAGGAGGCCGGCGAGCTGGTCCGTGCCTTCGCCACCCTGTTCCAGATGGTCAATCTCGCCGAGGAAGTGCATCGCATCCGGTGCCTGCGCGAGCGCCAGCGGACCGGCGAGCACCCGGAGACGGAAGGACTGGAGGCCACCTTCACGGCCCTGCACGAGGCGGGTTTCCGGCCCGCCGACGTCCAGCACCTGCTCGACGACACCCGCATCGAGCCGGTATTCACCGCCCACCCGACCGAGGCGACCCGGCGCACCATCCTGGAGAAGCAGCAACGCATCATCCGCGCCCTGACCGACCGGCTGGACCCGTCGCTCACGCCGGACGAGGAACGCGCCCGCATGGAGATCATACGCCTGGAGATGACCTCCGCCTGGCAGACCGAGGAACACCCGAGCCTGCGGCCGAGCGTGCGCGACGAACTGGAACACGTGCTGTTCTATCTCACCGACATCATCTACCGGATCGTGCCGCCGTTCTACGAGGAAGTGGAGCGGACGATCGCAAAGGTCTTCGACGCATCGGTCGACGATATCGACCTGCCGCCGGTATTGCGCTTCGCCTCCTGGGTCGGCGGCGACATGGACGGCAATCCGAACGTCAATGGCGACACCCTGCGCAACGCACTGCTGGAACAGCGCCACAGCATTCTCGCGCGCTATCGCAGCGAATGCGCCGCCCTCGCCCGGCGCCTGTCGCAATCGATCTCCCGCATCCCGGTCGACAACCGGGTGACGGACCAGGTGCAACGCTACAAGGACATGTTTCCCGAAGCGGCAAAAAGGATCCCGCCGCGACACCAGAACATGCCCTACCGCGAGCTCGTGCACCTGATGAGCGCGCGCCTGGAGGCGACCTCGCGAGACGAGGCCAGTGGCTACGGATCACCGGACGCGTTCGTCGACGACATCGAGGCCATGGCCGCCAGCCTGGTGCACAACAAGGGCGACAACGCGGGCCTGTTCCTGGTGCGGCGCCTGCTGAGGCGGGCCCAGACCTTCGGCTTTCACCTGGCCACCGTCGATGTGCGCCAGGACGCCCGTTTTCACCGGGAGGTCATGGCCCGCTGCCTGGGCGACAGCGAATGGGACAATCGTGAACCGGCCGAGCGTGCACGCATCCTCGAACAGGCAATCGCCGACGGACGCCGGCCCGAACCGATTGTCGAGGAGCGGGACGCGGAACTGTTCGACATGCTGCATGCAATCGGCGAGTCGCGGCGTCGCTACGGCCCCCGTGCCATCGGCTGCTACATCATCAGCATGGCCCGTGATCGCGATGACCTGCTCACGGTGCTTCTGCTGGCCCGCTGGGCGGGACTGGTCGACGATGACGGCCGGGTCGACCTCGACATCGCCCCCCTGTTCGAGACCATCGGCGACCTCGAGTCGGGCCCGGCAGTCATGGAACAGATGCTGGGTGATCCCGGCTATCGCGCCCATCTCGCCGCCCGCGGCGACCGCCAGGTCGTGATGGTGGGCTATTCCGATTCCAGCAAGGACGGCAGCCTGGTCGCTTCGCGCTGGGCACTGCAGGTGGCGCAGACCGAACTGGTGGAAGTCGCCGACCGATACGCCGTCGACCTGACCTTCTTCCACGGTCGCGGCGGCACGACCAGCCGCGGTGGCGGACGCATCCACCGCGCCATCCTGGCCGCACCGCGCGGGTCGGTGCGCGGCCGCCTGCGCGTGACCGAGCAGGGCGAGGTCATCCACACCAAGTACGGCGTCCGCTCCAGCGCCATGCGCACGCTGGAGACCTCGCTGTCGCCGGTCCTGCATGCCACCGGCGTGCCGCGGCCGGTGGATCCGCGCGAGGCGGAATGGGAACACATGATGGCGCGCATCGCGGCGGCCAGTCGTTCCGCCTATCGAGGACTGGTCTACGAGGATCCGCGCTTCGTCGACTATTTCCGCAGCGCCACTCCGATCGACGTCATCGAGCGCATGGCGATCGGCTCGCGGCCGCCGTCGCGCCGCTCCGGCCAGGGCATCGAGAACCTGCGCGCGATCCCCTGGGTATTCGCCTGGACCCAGAGCCGGCAGATACTCCCGGGCTGGTACGGCCTCGGGTCCGGCCTGCAGGCGGCCGTGGACGAGTGGGGCGAGGAAAGGGTCGCCGAGATGTTGCGCGACTGGCCGTTCCTGGCCAATGTCGTCAACGACACGGAAATGGTGCTGGCCAAGGTCGATCTCGGTATCGGCGCGCACTACGCCCGGCTTGCCGACGACGATTGCCGGCCGATCTACGATGTCATTCGCGCGGAATACGAGTGTGCGGTTCACTGGGTACTGCAACTCAAGGGCAACACGCAGTTGCTCGATGACGAACGCGCACTGAAGCGTTCCATCGGCCTGCGCAATCCCTACATGGATCCGATGAGCCTGCTGCAGGTCGACCTGCTCGCCCGCTGGCGCGCCGCCGGCCGCGAGGACGAGGGCCTGTTCAATGCCCTGCTCGCGACCGTCAACGGCCTCGCCCACGGCCTGCAGCAGTCGGGCTGAGCGGCCTCGCCGATCACGATGCTGCGCGAGATCCCGGCCACCCGCCAGCGCGAGGATGAGCCACCCCGGCGCTGGTTCACGGACGAGCGAATGGATCTGACCGTGTGGCAGGACACCGGGGGTGTCCTGCTCATTTTCCAGCTCGCCTATGACAAGGGTGACGGCGAGCGGGTAATCGAGTGGCACCACGACAGCGGCTTCCGCCATCACCGCGTGGACGACGGCGAGGCGGAAACCGGCCGTTACAAGCAGACCCCCATGCTGCTGCCCGACGGCGTCGTCCCGCGCGATCGCCTGCTGGCCGAATTCGGCCGGCGCAGCGTCGAACTCGAGGCGCATCTGCGGCGGGCGATACTCGAGGCGTTGATGGGGTTGCCCGAGTGAATCGTTCTTCCGGCCATCGAATCGCCGGCCGGAAGAACGAAGAACCACACAATCACCCTGACCACCCACGCTCCTCGCCTGTAGAATACGCCGCTTCCGCCCTCCTCCTTCAGGGACCGAATGGCCGATCTCAACCCGGAACAGCGCGCCGCCGTGCGTCACCTCGGCTCGCCCCTGCTGGTGCTGGCCGGTGCCGGCAGCGGCAAGACGCGCGTGATCACGCGCAAGATCGCCTGGCTGGTGCGCGAGGCAGGCATCCCGGCGCGCGGCGTATTCGCGGTGACCTTTACCAACAAGGCGGCGCGCGAGATGAAGCAGCGGGCCGCCGCCACGCTGGCCGCCGACGAGTCGCGGGGCCTGACCGTATCGACCTTTCACACGCTGGGCCTGCAGATCCTGCGCAGCGACGGCCACGCGCTGGGATACCGGCGCGGCTTCACCATCATGGACGCGACCGACAGTCTGACGGCGATCAAGGAGCTGGTGCGGGGCGAATCCGGAAGCAATCTCGGCGAAGAGGAGGCATTGCGCGCGGTCATCAGCCGCTGGAAGAACGACTTCGTCACCCCCGCGCATGCAGCAACGGTCGCCGCGGACGAGAACGAGGCGCGCGCGGCCGCGGTCTATGCCCGTTACGAGCAGCTCCTGCACGCCTACAACGCGGTCGATTTCGACGACCTCATCATCGCCCCGCTGCGGCTGCTGGCGGAACATCCCGACGTCCGGGAGAAGTGGGACAACCGGGTGCGGCACCTGCTGGTCGACGAATACCAGGATACCAACAACGCCCAGTACGAGCTGGTGCGGCAGCTCGTGGGCGTATCCGGCGGACTGACGGCGGTCGGCGATGACGACCAGTCGGTCTATGCCTGGCGCGGCGCGCGGCCGGAGAACCTGGCACGACTCGAGCAGGATTATCCCGACCTGCGCGTGATCAAGCTGGAACAGAACTACCGCTCCAGCGCGCGCATCCTGCGTGTCGCCAATCACCTGATCGCGCACAACCCGCACTTGTTCGAGAAACGCCTCTGGAGCGAGCTGGGCACGGGTGATCCGGTGCGCCTGATCGCCTGCCCGAGCGCCGACGACGAGGCCGACCGCATCGCCTCCGAGATCCTGTCGAAACGCCTGCGCCACGGCCTGCGCTGGAGCGATTTCGCCATCCTCTATCGCGGAAATTTCCAGGCGAAGCCGTTCGAGCGCGCGCTGCGCGAACGCAACGTGCCCTATCGCGTCAGCGGCTCGGCCTCGTTCTTCGACCGCGCCGAGATCAAGGACGTGCTGGCCTACTGCCGACTGCTGTGCAATCCGGACGACGACACCGCCTTCCTGCGCGTAATCAACACGCCGCGACGGCAGATCGGCGCGGCCACGCTGGAGAAACTCGGCCACTACGCGCGCAACCGCGGCATATCGATGCTGACCGCGAGCTTCGAGGTGGGACTGGCGAGCCACATCGAGGGCACGCCCCTGACCCGGCTGCGCCGGTTCGGCGAGTGGATCACGGGCATGGGCGACAACGCCCGCCGCGGCGATCCGGTCGCGGTCTGCCGCGAGCTGATCGACGACATCGGCTACCGCAATTGGCTCGACGACATCTCGGCCGATCCGCGCAGTGCCGACAAGCGCTGGAACAACGTCGAGGAACTGCTCGACTGGATCGGGCGCATGGCCACCGACAGCGACGGCGAGGAGCGCGACCTGCCGGCGATCGTCGCCCGGCTCGCGCTGGTGGACATGCTCGACCGCAACGACGATGACGAGGCCGGCGACTGCGTGGCGCTGATGACCCTGCACGCGGCCAAGGGCCTGGAGTTCCCGCACGTGTTCATGGCCGGCATGGAAGAGGAAATCCTGCCCCACCGGGCGAGTCTGGCCGAGGATCGGCTGGAGGAAGAGCGGCGGCTGGCCTATGTCGGCATCACCCGTGCCCGGCGCAGCCTGGCCCTGACCTTTGCCGAGAAACGCTACCGCTGGGGCGAGGAACTCGAGTGCGAGCCCAGCCGGTTCCTTGAGGAACTCCCCGAAGGGGACATCGTCTGGGAGGGCACCCGGGCCCCGACCGACCCCGAATCCCGCCGCACCACCGGCCGGGAGCAGATGGAGAACCTGCGAGCCCTGCTGGGTCTCTAGGACGCACGGCCCATCAGGATCCATCAGACGGTCTGTAGATGGTAGTCCCCGATCAGCCGGTCGAGGGCGCCGTGGGGGCCGGAGACGAGCTGCAACTCGCGGAAGCCGGTGCGGTGGAAGGCGGGATTCATGGCCGGCTTGGTCCATGCGGCGGTGGCCTCGATCTCCAGTGCCTCGTAGCCGTCGTACTCGATCGGCAGGGGTATCCGCATGCGGTAGCGGCCCTCGACCTTGTACGCTCGTTCCGAGGCCAGCATCAGACCCTCGCCGGAAATGTCGACGAGATAACCGAGCGACTCGCCGTTGCGGACATCGACCAGTTCCAGATTGAACTGGAGTTGATAACGATTCCTGGAACGCCGTTCCGCCAGACGCCGATCTTCATCGTTCATCGTGATCCCCCGGAAACCGAACCGGAAGCGACTTGCGCCCGGGGAACCCCTGAATTGATCAGAGGTTCCTGCGGTACATGGATGTGCCGCCATTTTCAGTGGCTGCAAGCCACTGAAAATGAAGGGCCATGGAAATCGCATTTTCATGGCCCGCGTCTGATCAAGGCCCGGGATGGCCCTTGTTCAGACCTTCCCTAGTTCCCCGCCTCGCGCAGATCGAACTCGTCCATGAGGGATTCCAGTATTCCGCGGTCTTCGCCATCCAGCTCGAGATCACGAAACCCGGTATCGTGAAATGCCGGGTTGGCCTGGTTGTTCGACCACGCAACGGTTGCGCTGAAATCGATGCGCTCGCGCGCGGTCAGGGCCGGTGGCAGCCGCATGAACATGCGGAACCGGCGGCCGAGTGTCAGCCGCCGATCGCCGGTAACCAGCAATCCCTCCGGTGACACATCGGTCAGAGTGCCGAGCTCGCGTCCCGAATCGGCATCGTATACTCGCAGATGAAACATCAGATGACGCCGATGAATGTCGCGTCGCTCCTGCATGACCGACCTCCCTCATCCCGTTCGCTCGCGGTGACGAAACGATCGCGGACACGAGTATCCGTGAACCGGATCCGTGCAAGGACGGTGTCAGCCGCACTACCGTCCATACCAGTATACCAACTGCATTCCGGTTCAGTCGGCAGCCGTCTCTCGCAGCAGGGAAAGCATGGCCGCTGCCTTGTCGAAGGTCTCCTGGTACTCCGATTCGGCGCCGGAATCGATCACCACGCCGCCGCCGGCCCAGAAACGGGCCACCCCGTTCGAATGCACCAGTGTGCGGATGGCGATGCTGGTGTCCATGCCGCCGTCGAACCCCACATAGCCGATGGCGCCACAGTAGACGCCCCGCCGATGGGGTTCCAGTTCCTCGATGATCTCCATGGCGCGGATCTTGGGCGCACCCGTGATCGAGCCGCCGGGGAAGGCGGCCCGCAGCAGATCCAGCGCGTGGCGACCCTGTGCCAGCCGTCCGGTCACGGTGCTCACCAGGTGATGCACGGTGGGGAAGCTCTCGACCTCGAACAGGCTCGGCACGCGCACGCTGCCGGGCCGACAGACGTGGCCCAGGTCGTTGCGCAACAGGTCGACGATCATCACGTTCTCGGCACGGTCCTTCTCGCTGGCGGCGAGCGATTGCGCCAGTGCCCGGTCGGCGTCGGGGTCGGTCGCGCGCGGGCGCGTACCCTTGATCGGCCGGGTCTCGACCCGGCCATCCGGGCCGACCCGCAGGAAACGCTCGGGCGAAACCGAGAGCACCTGCCCGCGCGGCGTGTGCAGATACGCTCCGAACGGCGCCGGGTTGATCGCGCGCAGGCGCCGGTAGGCCGACCACAAGTCACCGGTGACCGGAACCGCGAAACGCTGGGCCAGGTTGACCTGGTAGCAGTCGCCCGCGTGCAGGTACTGCTGGATGCGTTCGAAGGCCGCGGTGTAGCCGCCGGCATCGAGGTTGGCCTCGGCCGTGCCCGTGACCCGGAAAGGCACGCGCTCCGGGGATTCCACCGCGTCCGAGAAACGCTCGCGGAGTTCGTCCCAGCGCGCCCGCGTGCGTTCGTCACGCCCCGCCCCGACGAGCCGGCTGCGGCGGGCATCGTGGTCGATCACCAGCGCCCAGTCGTAGATCCCGACCGCCATCTCGGGCAGATGCTCGGCATCGGCGGCCAGGACCGGCAGTGTCTCCAGACGCCGCGCCAGATCATAGGCGAAGTAGCCGAGCGCCCCGCCGGCGAACGGCATGCCGGCCGGCGTCGGCCGGTGCGGACCCAGTTCATCGCGAAGCAGGACGAACGGATCGGCCTCCGAGGTTTCCGCCTCGCCGCGACGGTCGATCACGGTTCGTCCACCCTCGGTCGACAGCGTGACACAGGGATCGGCAACGATGATGTCGTAGCGCCCCCGCACCACGCCGCCGGCACCGCTGTCGAGCAGCATGCTCCAGGGCTCGTCGACCACGGACTCGAACGGCACGGCACTGTCCGCGTGATACGGCAGTTCGGCAATCAGGTGATCGGAATCCATCGCGGTACCGCGGGGCCGACTCGGGCCCCGCGATGCTACCAGAGATGCGCCAACCCGGAATCGCCGTACAGGATCTACCGGCGCGGGAACGCGGCCTGCAAGTGGGCCTCGAACGCAGCCGCCAGCGTGTCGTCCGGCCGCCCCGCCGACGGATCGTTGCGGAGCTCCGGCGGCATGACCTCGGGGTCGAAGTAGCGTACGCCGACCAGAGCGTACTGTGGATTGGCGGCGCCGGTCTCCGTCCACAGGCGATACAGTCGCAGATAGCCCTCGGCAATGCTGCGGCGATCGGCGGCGGTCAGCGACCGCGGTTCACCCTGCAGGGTGGGCAGCCACAACTGCTGATCGATCTCGATCCGGTCGGGATCGGACACTGCCTGGTTGTGATTCCAGATGTGCGGCCAGTAGTACGGATTGACGTAGTGATCGTCCGACAGGCCCCACAGCGTATCGCCTCGCTGTACCGAGTAGTTGTGGCCGCTGAACCAGGGCTTGTCGGTTCCCGCGGCTTCGGCAGAGCCGGCCCCGGCTGCCGCCGGCGCCTCCCGGGCCTGCGCGGCGACCGTCCCGGGTTCTTCTCCGGCCATCGCCTCCGTCTCCGGCCCGGACCGGGAAGCGGGCTCCTCGGGGACCGGGGCGGCCGCCTCGCCGCCAGCCGTCGTCATGGCCTCATCCTGCCCCGCGGGCTCGGCGGAATCGCGGCTGCTCGTGCCCGTCCGCTCCGTGCCGGCGCCCGCCGGCTCGTCGACGGTCGCCGTTTGCGTGTCATCGGCGGCGGTTGCGGTGTCCTCCGCGGCCGGACTCGTCGGCGTCGTTTCCCCGCTGGCCGCTGTTCCGCTCGCGCTGCCGTCTCCTGCATCGGGGGCCGTCGACGCAGCGGCCGGTTCGGTTTCCTCGACGGCACCCGTGTCGCTCGTTTGCGTGACCGGCGGCGTTTCGGCGCGGGGCCAGAACCACCACGCCAGTGCCGCGATCAGCAGTACGAGCAGCAGCAGCAGGAGCAACGACCGGCGGGAGCGATCGGTACGCGCCTCGTCCTGTCCGGGTTCGGACGGCACGTCCGGGCCGGGTTCATCCTCGATCACGATCCGCCGCCGGAACGGTCGGGACGTCACCGTGGCGGCGCCCTCGTCGGCCGGGCCCGACTCGCGAAATTCGCCGCCGTCCCCCGATTCGACTTCCCCCCGGGCAGCGACCCCCCTGCGTTCGTGGACGGGTGTGCCTGCCTCGAAGCCGGCAGCCCCATCGCCGGCATCTTCCTCATCGTCCGGCAGACCGCCGGCCGGAGGCGCGGTCGCTGCACCCGACAGGCCCGCCTCGCGCGAGGCGCTCCCCGGCAGTGCGAGCCCGGCTTCGCCCGGCGCCGACTCGAGGGGGCCGGGGCCGTGTCGGGTGGCGGGCACGGTCGCGGGCCGGTCCGGTTCCTGTGCCTCCGGCGGCAGATCCTCGGCAGGCAGGGTACCGGCGCCGCGCGTGGATGCCGCGCCGGGGCCGCCCAGGGTGGCTTCGCGCGAGCCGCGCTCGTGCTCCTCGTTGGCCGCGGTCGCGCCTGCGTCGGCGTCGATGGCGGGACGGGACTCGTCGGCGGTGACGGGGGAAACCGGCGGTATCCGGCCGGCGCTCGGACTGTCGCCCATCGTGCCGCCGAGATTGGCCTCGCGCGAACCGGAAGCGGCGGCCGGTGGCTCCCCGGTCGTCCGCACCACCGTGTCACTGATGGCGGCGGCGGCGATGCGATCCGGAAAGTAGCCGCGTCGCTGGCCGGCTTCGTCCGATGCAGGCACCGCGCCGGCCGTCGGGGCCTCGCTCATGACGCCCCCGAGCACCGCCTCGCGCGAGGCATGCGGCTCGGCCAGCGGTACCGCCGGCGCCGCGCCGGGCTCGATTCGCTCCCGCAAGGCCTTCGCCGGACGGAACAGGACCCGGTAGCGGGCCGGAATGTCGATGGGTTCGCCGGTGCGCGGATTGATGCCCTTGCGGGCGCGGGTCGGACGCAGGCGGAAGGTGCCGAAACCGTGGATCCGCACCTGACCGTCGCGGATCAGGCCCTCGCGCACGACGCCGACCAGTTCGCGCGCGAGCCGTTTCAGCCGTTCGGCGCGCGGATGATCGTCGCCGGCCATCTCGTCGGCAAGCCGGCCGGGAAACAGGCGGCGGCTCATGCCGGCGGCTCCCGCGACTGCACCGCGTCACGCAGCCCCTCGCTGGGACGGAACGTGACCTGCCGGCGTGCCGGAATCTCGAGGGTTTCTCCGTCGGTGGGCCGATGCCCCCGGCGGGGCGACGTTTCGCGCGTGGAGAAGGTACCCAGGCCGCGGAGCACCACGGTGTCGCCGATCGCCAGATGATGGCTGATCGCCTCGATCTGGGCCTCCAGCAGCCGCTTCGCCTCGGCCTTGGTGATGCCCATCCGCGCCGCCAGGCGCGAGATCATCTCGCTCTTGGTCATGTGCCCCGTTCCGCGTCTCGCGGCCGGTGCGTGCCCGGGTCCAGTATAGCGGACCGGCACAGAAGGCGTGAAAACGCGGCTCAGACCCAGCCGCGCAGGCGGTAATAGAGCATGCCGGCATACTCGTGCCAGACCCGGTTGCTGCGGGCGAACGCCCGGTGATACGGCAGCCAGGCCCACATGCCCCGGCGCGCCGGCGCGACGACCTCGTGGTCGGTCGCGGCCGGCCACACGCGGATCCCGGCCGCCCGGAAGGTCGCCACCGCACGCGGCATGTGCAGGGCCGAGGTCACCAGCAGCACGTCCTCGAGCCGTCGCTGCTCCATGGCCTCGCGCACCGTCAGCGCATCCTCGCGGGTCGAGGTCGAGTCGCCGCGGACCGCCAGCGCGGATTCGGGCACGCCGAGTCGCAGCAGCAGGCCCCGGGTCGCCTCGGCGGCGCTCTCGCCGCGATCGACATAGGGCCGGGCACCGGTGACGATGACCAGCGGCGCCCTGCCGGCGCGGTATGCCGCCGCGCCGTGCCAGACCCGGTCGGCCGCATGACCGAGATCGGCGTCCTTGCGCGGCCGTGCCGGCGGCTGCACGCCGCCGCCGAGCACGACGATGGCATCCGTGCGCGGCAGTTCATCGACCGCGACGGGACCGTACTGCCGTTCCAGCGACCCGGCCAGTGCATCCGAGATCGCGGGCGTGGACAGCAGGTACAGGCCGGCGACGGCCATGCCGACCAGGGCGACCCCGGCGATGCGGCGTTGCTTCCACAGCAGGAGGGTTCCGATCAGGATGACCAGCAAGGCCAGCGGCAATGGATAGAACCAGGGCTGCAGCATCGTTGCCATGTCCTCCCGGGCGGGCGCTCGCGTCGACCCGGTCCGCAACTACCGTCGGCGGTTTGCTATTCTTGGGCGCCTGCCGCCACTCTGTCGCCCCTTCAGGAGCACCGCAACCATGTCCCAGAAGACCGGATCCCGAAAACCGAAGGTCGATACCCGCGCCCACTCGGCGCGCGTGGTCGACGGCCCGGAGCGCGCCGCCAGCCGCGCCATGCTGCGCGCGGTGGGCTTTTCCGAGGACGACTTCGCCAAGCCGCAGATCGGCGTCGCCTCGACCTGGGGCATGATGACCCCCTGCAACATGCACATCAATCGGCTCGCCGACGAGGCGGTGGCCGGTGCCGACGATGCCGGCGGCAAGGGCGTGCTGTTCAACACCATCTCGGTGTCCGACGGCATCTCGATGGGCACCGAGGGCATGAAATACTCGCTGGTCTCGCGCGAGGTCATCGCCGACTCGATCGAGACGGTCGCGGGCTGCGAGGGCTTCGACGGGCTGGTCGCGATCGGCGGCTGCGACAAGAACATGCCCGGCTGCCTGATCGGCCTGGCGCGCCTGAACCGGCCGGGGCTGTTCGTCTACGGCGGCACCATCATGCCGGGCTGCTACAAGGACCGCGACGTCGACATCGTCTCCGTGTTCGAGTCGGTGGGCCAGGAGGCCAAGGGCCAGATCAGCGCCGACGAGCGCCTCGCCGTCGAGAAATGCGCCATCCCCGGCGCGGGCTCGTGCGGGGGCATGTACACCGCCAACACCATGGCCTCGGCGATCGAGGCGCTCGGCATGAGCCTGCCGGAGAGCTCGGCACGGGCAGCGATCGCCGACGACAAGGCGGCCGAGTGCGAGCGCGCCGGCGCCGCCGTGCTCGATCTGCTCGCCAACGACATCCGCCCGCGCGACATCATGACGAAGAAGGCGTTCGAGAACGCCATCACCGTGGTCATCGCGCTGGGTGGATCGACCAACGCGGTGCTGCACCTGCTGGCGATGGCACACGCCGCCGGCGTGAAGCTGAAGATCGACGACTTCACGCGCATCGGGCGCAAGGTTCCCGTGCTCGGCGACCTGCGACCGAGCGGGCGCTTCATGATGTCCGACCTCATCCGCATCGGCGGCATCGCCCCGCTGATGAAGATGCTGCTCGACCGCGGCCTGCTGCACGGCGACTGCCTGACGGTGACGGGAAAGACACTGAAGCAGAACCTGCGGGGCGTGAAACCCTACCCGAAGGGCCAGGAGATCGTCATGCCCTTCCACCGTGCCTTCAAGAAGGACAGCCACCTGCGCATCCTGTACGGCAATCTCGCGCCCGACGGCGCGGTCGCCAAGATCACCGGCAAGGAGGGCACGCGATTCTCCGGCCGGGCGAAGGTGTACCGCTCCGAGGAGAAGGCCCTGCGCGGCATCCTCGACGGCAAGGTGAAGGCGGGCGATGTCGTGGTCATCCGTGACGAGGGCCCGGTCGGTGGTCCCGGCATGCGCGAGATGCTGTCGCCCACCTCTGCCATCATGGGCCGCGGACTGGGCAACGACGTGGCGTTGATCACCGACGGCCGCTTCTCCGGCGGCAGCCACGGCTTCGTGGTCGGGCACATCACGCCCGAGGCCGCGGTCGGCGGGCCGATCGCGGTGGTGCAGAATGGCGACACGATCACGATCGATGCCGAGGCCGACGAGATCAAGCTGGAGATCACGCAGAAGGAACTGCGGCGGCGCCTGAAGGAATGGACCCCGCCGAAGCCGAAATACCGGCGCGGCGTGCTCGCCAAGTATGCGAAGCTGGTCGCCCCCGCCTCGCTCGGCGCGATCACCGACAGCGATTGACCACGACATGAACGCTTCCTGCCCCGACCTGCGCAGCATGATCGCCCAGCTGATCGCCCAGCCGACGGTCAGCAGCCGCGGCGATCCACAGCTCGACACCAGCAATCGTGCGGTGATCGACCTGATGGCCGAGTGGGCCGAGGCCTGCGGATTCTCGGTGCGCGTCTGCGGCGTGCCGGACCATCCGGGCAAGTACAACCTGATCGCCACGCTCGGCGACGGCCCCGGCGGCCTGGTGCTCGGCGGCCATGCCGACACCGTGCCCTGGGATGCCAACCGCTGGACCTTCGACCCGTTCGAGGCCACCGAGCACGATGGCCGCCTGTACGGCCTCGGCAGCTGCGACATGAAATCCTTCCTCGCGCTGGCGCTGGAGGCCGGGCGGCAGTTCGCCGACCGCCGGCTGGCGCAGCCGCTGCACCTGGTGGTCACCGCCGACGAGGAGACGACCATGTCGGGTGCGCGGGCGCTGATCGACGAGGGCCTGCAGGCCGATGCCGCGGTGATCGGCGAGCCGACCACGCTCAAGCCGGTGCGCATGCACAAGGGCATCTTCATGGAACGTGCGCGGCTGGTCGGCTGCTCGGGGCATTCGAGCGATCCGGGTTACGGCAACAGCGCACTCGAGGGCATGTACCACGTCATGGGCGCCCTGCTGGAGCTGCGCAAGTGGCTGCAGGCAGAGTATCGCAACCCCGAGTTCCGCATCCCCGTCCCGACCCTCAACCTCGGCCAGATCCACGGCGGCGACAATCCCAACCGCATCTGCGGCGAATGCGAGCTGTCCTACGACCTGCGACTGCTGCCGGGCATGGACATCGAAACCGAACGCGCCCGGGTCCACGAATGGGTGCAGGAGGCCGTTGCCGGCACCGGCCTGGAGCTGAGCTTCGAGACCCTGTTCGAGGGCACGCCGCCGGCGGAGACGCCGGCCGACGCGCCGATCGTGCGGGCCGCCGAGGAGCTGACCGGGGAGCCGGCCCGGGCGGTCGCCTTCGGCACCGAGGCCGCGTTCTACCAGCAGGCCGGCATGGACGTGGTCATCCTCGGACCCGGCAGCATCTCGCAGGCGCACCAGCCCGACGAGTACGTCGCGCTCGACTACCTGCAACCGACGGTCGAGATCCTGAGCGGCCTGATCGAGCGCTTCTGCGTCCAGTCCGCGGCCGGCCGCGAGGCGGTATAGATCACCGATGCGCCGCCAGCCGGTGGCGCTGTTCCCGGTGCTGCTGCTGATCGGCGACGGTGCCCGGGCGGAGACGCTGGCCCGGCATCCCGGATTTGCGCGTCGGTGATCCCGTCCCCTGATCGGGTACAATGCCGCCCCTGCTTTCACCGACCCCGACGCACGATGAACGAAACTGCCGACCCGCACGGTCACCTCGCCTGGTTCCGCAACGCGTCACCCTACATCGCGGCGCATCGCGGACGCACGTTCGTGCTCGCCTTCGGCGGCGAGGCGGTCGGCGAGGCCGGCTTTGCCGGCCTGATCCACGACATCGCCCTGCTGGCCCGGCTCGGCATCCGGCTCGTGCTCGTGCACGGCGCACGCCCGCAGATCGAGCGGCGACTCGGCGCGGCCGGCATCGAGCCGTGCTATCACGCCGGCCTGCGCATCACCGACGGCGAGGCCCTGCCACTGGTGTGCGAGGCGACGGGGCATGTCCGCTTCACCGTCGAGTCGATGCTGTCGACCGGCCTGCCGGACACGCCCATGGCCGGCGCCGGTATCCGCGTCGTTGGCGGCAACCATGTCACGGCGCGTCCCTGGGGCGTGCACGACGGCATTGATTTCCAGCACACCGGCGTGGTCCGGCGAGTCGACTCGGCGGCGATCTCCGCCGCCCTCGACGCGGGCAGCATCGTGCTGCTGTCGCCGCTGGGTTACTCGGCCACCGGCGAGATCTTCAACCTGCATGCCGAGGACGTCGCCACCGAGACCGCGATTGCCCTGGGCGCGGACAAGCTGCTGTTCCTGATGGAACGCGCCGGTGTCGCCGACAATGACGAGGACGTGGTCAACCAGCTCTCCCCGGCCGCCGCAGAGCAATGGCTGCAGCAGCACCCGGACGCCGACGACGAGACCCGGCGCCATCTGCACAGCGCCGCTGTTGCGGTGCGACGCGGCGTGCGCCGGGTGCATCTGATCGCCCGCACCGACGGGGCCCTGCTGGCCGAGCTCTACACCCGCGACGGCAGCGGCACGATGATCACGGCGGAGACCTACGAGGGCCTGCGGGCCGCCCGCTTCGACGACATCCCCGGCATCCTCGAGCTGCTCGCGCCGCTGGAGGACGAGGGCTCGCTGGTGCGGCGCTCGCGCGAGCAGCTCGAGCTGGAAGCGGATCATTTCGTGGTGATCGAGCGCGACGGCGCCATCATCGGCTGCGGCGCCCTCTACCCGCAACCCGACGGCAGCAGTGCCGAGATCGCCTGCGTCGCCATCGACCCCGCCTATCGCAACGGTGGCCGCGGCCACCAGGTGCTCGAATGGCTGGAGCAGGAAGCGGCCCGCCGGGGGCTGGAACGGGTGTTCGTGCTCTCCGCCCGCACCATGCACTGGTTCCGCGAACGCGGCTACGAGCCCGCGGACGTGGACGCCCTGCCCGACGAACGTCGCGGCCTCTACAACTGGCAGCGCAACTCGAAGGTGTTCGTGAAGGAACTGTAGGTTGGGACGATGGCAGAAAGAGGATAGCGGGGCCGAGTAATCGTGCAAGCATGGAATCGAGGCTGCAGGAGCGGGCTCCTGCATCTTTCGTTTCACACTGTCACCGCATTCCCGCCCGCAATCCTTCCTGCCATCTGCTGACTGCCACCTTCGCTAGCCGGCCCACCACTGCCCCGGCCAGCGTCCCGTCTGCCACAGGCTCATCAGATCCATCGCCAGGGCGATGGTCATGTGCACCAGCGCGCCGCCCCAGATCGAGCGCGAACGCAGGGCCAGAACGCCGAGCAGGATGCCGAAGAAGACTGCGCCGAAAGCCTCCGGCCAGGGCTTGGCGAAGTGGATCATCATGTACGGCACGGCCATGACGAAGATGCTGCTCGCCCCCAGCCGCGGCGCCAGTGTCTCGAGCATGAAGCCGCGGAAGAAGAACTCCAGGAACACGAACTGCGAGAGGTAGATCAGTTCCCAGGCAATCAGGTCGCTCCAGCTCCTGCCGGCATACACGTAGAACGGATAGGTGCGCGTGAAATCGTCTGCATGGCTGGCGAGGAAGGCGAAGCCCACGATCGGTGCCGCGAGCAGCGCATACCAACCCAGCCATCGCGTCGTGTCCCCCCAGCGCAGACCGACATCGACGGCGCGCAGGCACAGGACGCGACGCAGGAACAGGATCGGCAGCACGACATAGCCGGCAAGATGGACCAGGCCCCACCAGAGCTCGGTCAGCAGCGGTCCCCGGGTACCGCGCAGCAGCAGCAACGCCTCCCCCGGACCCGTGAACCATTGCAGCAGCTCGCGCAGCGTCGTGTGGAACTTGAGGTAGTGAATGCCGAGCAGACAGACGGCCACGACCGCCAGCACCGCCGCCGGCCGCCGCCAGCCGCGCTGTTCCGGATCGAGCCACTCGCGGTCGATCGCGTCGAGCGCATGTACCAGCCGGCGAGGGTGGAGCGAGAATCCGGTCATCTGCAATGGTGCCCCGCGAAGACGCTGGAAGAATGAATCTCGCAGAGACCGCAGAGTACGCAGAGTTCGCGTGAATGAAAACAATTGCGGCTCTTCGCCATCTCATGCAGGTGTTCACTCCCGCACCCGGATGTTCAGGAGCACCGGGAAATAGCGGAACACCGAACACACCGAATGCACTGAAAGGACGATTGTGGGAGCGACGTCAGTCGCGAACGAACGACGCACGGCCGGTGCGGGCGGAGCTCGTGGACCGGTCCGATCCCGTCCAGTCCGATCGGCCCTTTCGGTGTCTTCGGTGCGTTCGGTGCCGTCGGTGATCATTGCTCATCAGCGGTCTCGCCATGCGCGGGCCACACAAGGTACTGATGATCCGCAAAAGGTACCGGAAGCCGACAGGCACGAGCCAGACGGAACGCCATGCTCGCGTTCCGGCCTCCACCACAACCATTCCCTTCTATGCGTTCTCCGCGAACTCTGCGAGATTCATTCTGCCCTGCCCGTGTCGCACCCCGGCGGGGATGCGCAGCACGCCCGCCCGGCGGCGGAATGACCACGAAAAAGGGGTGCCCCTGACGGAGCACCCCTCGTCCTTTCGCAGGCAGCTCACGGTGCGGGCGATCAACGCATCAGGTGTCGTCGTCGTCGACGAGCGCACCCGCGGCGCAGTTGAACAGCACGTCGCCGTACTCGAGATCCTCGTCCAGCTCGTCGTCGACGTCGAGGCAGCCGAGATCGAACTGGCCGCCGTTGATCGAGTCGTCGGCATAGACCGAGCGATAGACCTGGCCGCCGAAGCCCTCGCGATGGAGCGCGCCCATCGTGTTGGCGTCGGCCGTGCCACCGTTGCCGGCATTGCCGAGGATGGTCAGATTGGCCATCACCGGCGAAGTCTTCGGCGTGGCGCCGAAGTCGCTGCCGTTGTTGTCCGACTCGATGCCGCGGTCGCCGTGGGCGTCGCCCTGGATCACCAGTGCGTTCCGGATGGTGCCCTGGTAGCCGAGATCGATGTCGAGCGAATCGTCGGTCACGCCCTGGAGCACCAGGTAACGCGCACTGGCGGCTCCACCGAACCACTCGATGCCGTCGTCGTCGGAGTTGGTGACCTGCACGTATTCGATGGTGGTGCCGGAACCGGCCCCCTCGATCGTCAGGCCCTGGACCTCCTCGTCGGGCCGGAAGGCCTCGCCGGTCTCGGCCAGCACAACATGGCGGACGGTGCCGCTGGAGTCGTTGTTGTCGGTGCCGCCGAACCAGCGAGTGACGCCGTCCGGGACCGCCTCGGTCGTGGTCTGGTCGTTGCTGTCGGGATTGTTGATCACGCCGTAGCCGGAGATGACCAGGCTGCCCCAGTCGCCGCGGCCGCCCAGGTCGGTCGGATCGTCGGTGATGACCGGATTGGCGCCCGGGTCGAATGCCACCGCACCGAAGATGATCGGCTCGGCCGCCGTGCCCTGGGCATCTATCTGAGAACCGCGGGTGATCACGAGCGAGGGATCGGTGTCCGATGCGCCGAAGACCTGCGTGCCCTGCTCGATCGTCAGCGTGAAGTTGTCGACCGTGAGCGTACCGTTCTCGTGGGCTTCCTCCTCGTCCCCGTTGCCGACCTGGACCGTGCCGTCGAGCACGTAGACATGATCATTGGTGAGGTTGATGTTGCCATCCAGGTCGTCGCCCGAAATGACACAGATCGGGAAGTCTTCGCCGAAGATCGTGATGGAGCCGCCATACGTGAAGTCGGTCGAGACCGCATCGCAGTTCGTGCCCGTGATGCTGGTGTCGTTGCCGGTGATGCTGCCGCCGATGTCGGCCTGGAGCGGATGGAACGGATTCGATCCCGGCAGATTGCCCTCGATGTCCGCATCACGGATCGTCCAGCCGTCCCAGAACGGCCCGGCGTTGCCCGGATCGTCGTCGGCGGCGGGAGCAGCCGGATCCACTGCACCGAAATAGTCATCCGGCGTCGCGGACTCGCCCGCATCCGTGCTGAACGGACCGTCGAACTCGCCGCTGGTGGTCTCGCTCGTGTTGATCGCCAGGGTGGACATGTTGATCGAGAAACCACCCGGAGC
This sequence comes from uncultured Ectothiorhodospiraceae bacterium, assembly GCA_964478305.1. Lineage (GTDB taxonomy): Bacteria > Pseudomonadota > Gammaproteobacteria > XJ16 > Halofilaceae > Halofilum. The sequence continues at coordinate 12,471 of CAYZHJ010000003.1, read as the reverse complement.
CTCGTTCACCTCGTAGCGATCGGTATTGCTGAAGTCGGTCTGCCAGTTCTGCGAATCGGGGCCGGTCGTGCCGCCACCCCCGCCACCACTGCTGCCACCGCCACAGGCGGCCAGGCCGGCGCTTGCGACGACCGCAAAAGCCAGTTTCGTCTTCGGATAGTGCATGGTGTGCCTCCAGGGTCTCTCGGGAACATGCCTTTGCGGCAATTCCGGGGCAGGTTACGGCAGTGATGTTTCGAGCCGCTTGCAGCCATGTGTCGTTCGCGTGACAAGGTCATTGCCCCGTCTGTGCTATTCACGATGGAAGGGCCGCGCGCGCGAGGCGATCAGAAGCGATACTTCAGCGTGGCGCCGATGTCGATGCCGGGGCTGTAGCGGCTGTATACCTCGCCGCCCTGCAGCAGCTCGATCTCGCTGTCGAGCAGGTTGGAGCCGCTCAGCTCGAGCCGAAGATCCTCGCTCCAGCGATAGGTGTACTTGGCGTCGAGCTGGATAACCGGCTCCTGGAACACGTCGGGCTGGCCCTGCACGCCGGCGACCCGCAGACGCTCGCCGACCCGGTTGAACGACACGGTGGCGTCGTGACGGCCGCCGTCGTAGCCGACCTGCAGGTTGAAGATGCTGTCGGCCTGGCCCTGCAGGGGGCGATTCGCGCTGGTTGCCAGGTTCTGACTGGCGAGCTCCACCTCGGAGTCGATTGCGGCGATGTTGGCCTGGACATAGACCTTCGTCGTCCAGTCGCCGTCGAATCCCAGCGGCCCCAGCAGGCGCAGCAGGTCGGTACGCCCGCTCGCCTCGATGCCCGACACGCTCGCGCTGTCGGCATTCTGCACCTGGCGCAGAAATGACGATCCGCCGACGCCGACGAAGCTCTCCTCGATCGGGTTGGTGTAGTCCTTCGTGAAGTAGCCCAGCGACAGCGATTCGCGGTCGGACAGGTACCACTCCCAGCGCAGGTCGAGGCTGTCGATCTCGGCCGGCTCCAGATCCGGGTTGCCGAGGAATTCCTCGCCCGTGTCCGGATCGAAGTAGCGTGCCGGCGAAAGCTCGTTCAGCACGGGGCGCGATATCGTGGTGCCGAAGGATCCGCGCAACTGCATGTCGTCGCGAAACCGCCAGGTCGCGTTGAGCGACGGCAGGGTGTCGGTCCGCTCGAAACCGCCCTCGACCTGCTGGCCGCCGCCGCTGCCGCCGGACACGAAGGTCCGCACGTTGAACTCCGAGCGTTCCTGGCGCAGGCCGACGACGAAACGCCAGCGATCGTTCCAGTCGACGTCGCCCCGCAGGTACACGGCATCGACGCCGGCGTCGCCCAGGTAGTTGTCGTTGGTCTGGGTGTCGTCGTTGGCCTCGAGCGTGTCGCCGATGTTGCCCGGATCCAGCAGGTCTTCGGGATCCTGGGTGAGATCGGCATTCGGCAGCGCATCAATGCGGATCCGCCGTACACGCGATTCCCGGTCCTGGCTGAAGGTGGAAACACCCGTTCCCAGGTCGACAGCGAGCGACTCCCGTTCGATCATCGGGATGGTCAGGTCGAGATCGAGACTCTCGACTTCGTCCTCGCTGTCACTGAATCGCCGCTGGGCGCCGCCGCGATTGAAGAACACGAACTCGCCGTTGCTCTGTCGCCGGTAGATGTAGTTGCGCCGATCCGGCGAGTCGCGCGAGCTCTCGGCGAGCATGGCGCGCCAGTCGAGCGTGAAGCGGTCGAATTCGTGCTCGCCGAGGAACTGCTGCGCCAGCAGTTCGCGCTCGTTCCATTCCAGCAGGTAGTCACGAATGAACAGATCATCGCTGACCACGCGCGTGCCCTCCGACACCTCCGCCCGTTGCCGGGTCTTGCGGATGAGGAAGGTATTGCTGGTAACGACATGCTCGTCCCAGTCCAGCTCGGCGGAGAACAGGCCACCGAGATCGACATCCATGTCGGTACGCTTGTCGATCTGATCGTTGCGCACCACCAGCGAGCCATCGCCGGCAAGCGCATAGTCGCGATCGATGCGCTCGGTGTAGCGGTACTTGCGGTCCCAGTTGAAGGAACCGCGGATTCCGAGCGTGCCTCCCAGGGCCCGGAACCGGTTGCCGCCACTGACGCCGAGCCCCAGGTCGGGCGGCAGGGTCTCGTTCTCGAGTGCCCAGGTGTTGCTCAGGTTCTTCGCCGGCTCCTCCAGGTCGCCGCTGTTCACGCCCGGCTGCCCGAGCAGCCCTTCCAGGGAACCGGGCAGCTCTCGGGTACCGTCGTCGAATCCGAGGAAATCGGTGTCGCCGCCCGCGTAGGTGAAACCGTCCTCGCCGGTGCTCATGGTGTTGAGGCCGGTACTGACCGAGATCTCCGCAAACGGTTCCTCCGGCGCGGTGGCGGTCTCCAGCGCGATCAGGCCGGCACCGAAGGAACCCGGATAACGAGCGTCGTAGCTCTTTTCCACGCCGATCTGCGACAGCACGCCGGTGGGAAACAGGTCCAGCGGCACGATGCGCTTGATCGGATCCGGACTCGGCAGGGGCGAACCGTTCCAGAGAGTCATGGTGTAGCGCGCCGGCTGGCCGCGGATGACCACGAACTTGCCGTCCTCGATGGTCAGGCCGGTCACGCGCTTGAGCGCGTCGGCGGCGGTGGAATCGCCGGCGCGCGACATCTGCTCGGCACCGAGGATGTCGGTGACGCCGGTGGACTCGCGCTGCTGCGAGAACACCGCGGCGACACTCCCCTCGACGTAGGGCGCCGTGACGACGTACTCGGACAACTGCACGCCCGCGGGGCTGAGATCGATGTTGCTGGTGACCTGCCTGCCGGCGATGACGCGGACATTGTCCAGCGTCCGGGTCGCGAAGGACGGATGGACCACCGAGACTTCGTAACTGCCGGCCGGCAGCTCGATGGCGTAGTTGCCCTCGACATCCGTGGTCGCGCTCACCTCGACGCCGGAGAAGTAGATCTTCGCGCCGGAGACGGGATCGCCGTTCTCGGCGGAGACCACGCGGCCGCTCAGGGCGCCGGGATCGGCGACCTGCTCGTCCTCGCTGCTGCGAACCCGTCCCCGTGCCCCGCCGGAAGCCTCGATATCGATCTCGACCGTGCCGTCGGCCGCGACCGAGCCGATGATCTGCACCGACTCGTCCTCGTCCACCAGCAGGTCGAGCTCGGTCAGCGTCTCGCCTTCGCGCAGCAGGCGGACGTCGTGACGCCCGGCGGGGATCCGGGTCACCAGGCCGCCGTCATCGCCGGTCTGGCCGAGCGTGTCGCCGTCGAGTTCGAACGACACCTTCGGCACCGGCAGCCCGTCCTCGAACAGGATCAGCACGACCTCCGCCGGGCCCGCGGACGCCGTCACGGAGGCGAGCGACAGGAACAGCCCGAGGACCAGGGCGGGGACGCGCTTCATCTCGAGTTCTCCGGGTAGCGGATCGGCGGTACTAGGTGCACTTCCAGCGGGCATCGCGGCAGTTCTGTATCGCCTTGCGCAGTTCCGTGGCCTTGCGGAACAGCTCGCCCTTGCCGAGGCCGGCCAGCTGCTGCTCGGCCGACTCGAGCTCGCCGGCCTTGAACAGCGAGTAGGCAAGGGCATAACGCGTCTCGTCATCGTCGAGCAGGCCGTGACGACCGAGCGCGTCGCCCATGGACGCGGCCATGTCCCAGCGCTCCATGGCGATGAAGATCGCCAGGCGCTGCTTGAACTTCTTCGCCTGGTCGGTAATCGAGGCGTTGAGCATGAGCGCGCGGTGGAGCCGGCCGGCGCGCCGCTGCAGTTCCGCGGCCTCCGGCACCACGCCGGGATGGTGCACCGCGACCTGCGCGAACAAGTCGGCCGCCGTCGAGATCCGCTCCTGGTCCAGGTAGACGTGGGCCAGCGCCAGGCCGATGGAGCGGTCGCGCGGATGCCGCAGCCTGGCCCGCTCGAGGATCGTCAGGGCCGCGGCGAACTGGCCGCTCTTGCGCAGCGAACTGCCGATGGCGACGTAGTCCTCCGGGCCGGGCTCGGCGACATCGAGGTAGCGGCGGCCGGCCTCTGCGGCCTCGCGGTGGAATCCGAGCGAGATCAGGTAGAAGACCTTGCGCCGCAGGAAACGGCCATCGTCGGGGAAACGGGACGACCCGCGGTTGAGCGCGGCGAACGCGCCGATCGGCCGGTCGAGCTGCCAGTGGGACTGGGCCCGCAGTTCATGGACGGCGGGGATGGCATCGCCGACCTCGCCGGCGCCATCGAGTGCAGCAAGCGTGTTGCGGAAGTCCTCCAGCCGGAAGTACGCCTGCGCCCGGTACAGATGGACCAGGCGACGGTCACGTCCTGCCTCCGCACGCTTCTCCTCCGAGGCATCCTCCCCCGCCGCCTTCTCGCGGTGCGCCTCGAGCGCCCGGTCCAGGGCCTCGATCGCGGCCCGCGGCTGTTCCCGGCGCAGGTCGATCAGGCCGCGCAGGGTGTAGTAGCGCGCGCGATCGACGTTCTCCGATTCCGGATCGACGTTGCGCATGGCGGCGTCGGCCCGGCCGAAATGGCCGTCGGCCACCAGCCGTGCGGCGAGCTCGACGTAATCGACCTCATCGCTCGTATCATCGTCATCCGCCCAGGCGGCCGCCCCGGGAAACAGGCATGCGACGATGAGTACCGCCGCCCGGAGCAGAGGACGGCGGAATGGCTGCACGCAGGACTCCATCGGTCACCCCAGATCGAACCGGATCTTCTGGCGCGCCCAGACGCGGACCCGCTCGCCCTGGTACCTGGCGGGCTCGAACTGCCAGTTGCGGATCGAATCCACCGTGACGCCCTCGAACACGCCACCCGGACTGGACTCCAGCACCCGCACCTTCTGGACTTCCCCGTTCTCGCCGATCAGCAGGCTGACGAGCACGTAGCCCTCGACGCCCCGGACCTTGGCCGAGGTCGGGTACTGCATCGGCGCCTGACGCAATGGCCGCGGCGGTTCGTCGACCGTGTCGTCGGTCATCACGAGATCCTGGTCGGACGAGGCACCGGAACCGGCCATGGCATTGAACTGGGACATGTCGAAGCCCGGGATCGGGATGTCCACGCTGCCAATGGCCGAGTCGAGACTGGCCATGGGCGGCGGCGGCGCGGTGGGCTCCTGCTTCGGCGGCGGTTCGGACTTCTGCACGATCTGCTGCGGCTCCTGCTCCGGCTGCTCGACCCGGAAACTGGTCTTGCGCTCGCGGATCTCGTCCTTCGGTGGCCGCGAGAGTTCGTTCATGGTGATCACCACCCCGAACACGATGAACGTGCCGATCACGGTGGTGGCCGCTGCGGAAAGCTTGTGACGTGTCTTCGGATTCATGTCGTTCAGGCTCATTTGGTTGCTGCAGGTCAGGCGCTGCCTGCCTCCTCCTCTGTTGCGACACCCACCTCGCCGCCGGCGAGCCGGGCCTGGTCCACCACCTCGACCAAACGCCTTGCCGGCACGCTGTCATCGGTCACGATCAGTACCGCATTCGATGTGGACGCCTGCAGCAATTCACGCAGGCGGCTCTGGATCATCCAGGTCTGGATCGGATCGCCGTCGAGGTAGGTATCACCGCCGGAATCGATATGGACACGGATCGCCCTGGTCGAGGCCTGGTCGGCGCTCTTCGCCGTCGGCCGGTCGATGTCGAGGTCCATGTCCTTGATGAACGTCGTGCTGACCATGAAGAAGATCAGCAGGATGAAGACCATGTCGATGAGCGGCGAGATGTCGATGTTCTCGGTGCTCTCGCTCTTGCGGCTGCGCATCAGCATGGAACGCTGCCCTCCGGGCCGGGTTGAGGCGGTTGGTGCGAGGACTCGCCGCAGAGGATGTCCTTGATCTGCGCGAGCTCGGTCGACATCTCGCGTGCCCGGCGCTCGAGCAGACCGTTGATCAACAGGCCCGGGATGGCCACCGCGAGTCCGAGCTGGGTCGTGAACAGGGCCTGCGAGATACCACCGGCGATGCCACCGGACTGCGAGAACAGGTTCATGTCGCCCAGCGACTCGAAGGTCTCGATCATGCCGATCACGGTGCCCAGCAGGCCGAGAATCGGTGCTGCCGCCACGAACGACTTGACCATGCGCGAGTAACGCGTCAGGGCCTGCTCGTCCTCGGCCAGGGCATCGTCCAGCCAGCGCCGCAGGTGCGGCGGTCGGCGGTCACGAATCCCGAGTGCGCGCACCACCGCCTGCTCGACCAGGCCATTCGCAACATCGTGCCGACCGGTCTCGTGCTTCTCGATCAGGCGGCGCACGCTGCGGCGATCGGGGCGCCGCAGCACCGACGCGCGGTAGCCGATACCGAACCAGATCAGCAGGCAGGCGACCGCCAGCGGCGGCATCACCCAGCCACCCTGGGTGAAGTAGAACACCACCTTGTCGATGACATCGGCCAGCATCGGATTCATGCGGCGCGCGGCAGCGCGGTCTCCTGGTAGAGGTTGGTGACCCGCAAGGCGGCCTTCTGCATGTCGTCCTTGATGCGATCCGCCCAGCCGGAAAGGATGTTGCCGATCAGCAATGCCGGGATCGCCACGATCAGGCCGATCTCGGTGGTCACCAGTGCGACCGAGATACCGCCCGACAGCAGCTTCGGATCGCCGGTACCGAACTCGGTGATCACGTCGAAGGTCGAGATCATGCCGGTGACGGTGCCGAGCAGACCGAGCAGCGGCGAAACGGCGGCGATCACGAGAATGAGGGAACCGAAGCGCTCGAGATGCGTGCTCTCGTGCAGGATCGCTTCGTTGATGATGTCGTCGAGCTGCTCGCGCTCGCGCTCGATGTTGCGCAGGGCCGCGGCCACGACGGCGGCGGTCGAGCCCTTGCGGGCCTGGCAGACCTCCAGCGCCCCTTCGAGATCGTGCGCCCGCACCTTGCCGCCGACGGCGTCGACGATCTGCCGGGTGCTGGCGCTGGCCCGCTTGAGGAAGACGATTCGCGCCAGGATCAGCAGCACCGCGATACCGCCCAGGCCGACGATCACCCAGGCGATGACGCCACCGCTGCGGATGATGTCGAGCAGCGTCTTCTCGCCGCTGCCCGAGACCGCCTGATCGAGCGACTGGTACATGAACAGGCTCAGCGTCGGGGGCATCGTGCCGGTTGCCATGGCCCGCGCGACCTCCGGGGCCGGCTCTTTCCAGATCTTCAATTCGCCACCACCGGCGGGGGCGAGTACGCCGGCGACATCGTCGGCCATGCCGTAGGCCGCCACGTCTCCGAAGTGCACGACGGTGCCTTCCACGCGCGAGCCCTCCCGGTCGTAGAAGCCGCCCGGCTCGCTGCGCACCGAGCCGAGATCGTCGAGCAGTTCGCGGGCACCTGAGAACACGCCCGCCAGGCGCTCGGCGTCGGACTGCTCATTGAACGCGTCGGTGTTCATGAAGGGCCTGTCATGCTCGGAGAACAGCGCGGCCGCCTGCTGAAACGTGGCCGCGAGCACGTCGGCATTCTGCCGGGCGGCCTCGCGTTCGCGCTCCATGTCGTTGATGCGCTGCTGCAGGGATTCCGCCTCGGATTCGTACGCGAGCACGTCCTCCTGCAGGGTATCGATGGCGGAGCGTGTGCCGGCGAGCGCGGACTGCGACTGCTGCCGGAACTGCTCGATCCGTTGCTGCAATTCCCGTTTCTGCGCCACCAGGAAGGCGTATTCCTTCTGGTAGGCCGACCGCAGTTCCTTTTCGGCTTCGCCATTGCCGGAGCCCGGGTCCGCCGTGCCGGTACCGGCACCACCGGTGCCGTCGGCGACCTCCTCGACGGCATGCGCCGGCGCCACGGCCAGGCCCAGCGAGGCGATCGCGACCCAGAGCAGGTACGCGAGCCGGCGGTCGTTTGCAGTGCGGTACATCACGGTGTCTCCGGGAACAGCGGATTGGGAAGGCGGAAGAAACCGGTGCGGACCTGCTTCTGCAGGGAATCGAACAGCGATTCGATGCGCGCATCGGCACCACGGTCACCGGCAAGGTGGTACTCCCAGCCCTCGCCGCGCGGCACGGCGTAGCCGTATTGACGCTCATCGGTCCGGAAATAGAGCAGCATCATGCCGACCCGGGCGACGTCGACCAGGCGTTCGTCGCCGCCGACCTCGACGGGCTGCCGGTAGATGCCGCTCTCGCCGGTCAGGCGGACCTCGTCGGCGTGGAAGGACCAGAGCCGGTTGGCCACTCGCGGCGGCTTCAGGGCACCGCTCTCGAGCTGGGACTCGAGTTCATCGAGGCTGGCGAGGCGTTCGCCGCGCTTGAAGGGCAACGCCCGCTCGGTGTAATCGCGGGCCCCGTCGATGGCTTCCCGCAGCACGGGTACCAGTTCCTCGTTGGCGACGCCCGCGGAACGCGTGGCCTCGCGCACGTCCGCGAGCTTCCTTTTCAGCTTCTCGACCCGCAGTTCCTGGTTCTCGCGCTCGGACTCCAGCGTGCCCTCGCGCCGGGCCAGGGAACTCATGCGATTCTCGTGTTCCTCCTTGAGCGTCTGCAGGCGTGAATCGAGCGATTCCACGCCCGCCCGCAGTTCGATAATGCGCTCGACCAGTCGATCGACATCCCCCTCTCCGGGGATGTCTTCCGTCTGCGCCGAGGCCGTGGCGGCGAAAATCGACAGCAGAATGACGCCGAGGACCGGCATGGTGCACACGGCGGGACCTTGCGGCATGGTGTAGCTCCGTGTTGCGCAGGGGATGCGCGAGGGTGCCGTTCGGCCCCGCTCACGACGGGCGTGACTGTATGCCGCTAGAATGACGCCCACGTGACACGACGGTTGTCATTCGATTACGAAACGGTGATCGGAGACCACCGACGTCCGGAAGCCGCGGGAGGCAGGCGGACATGCCCGATCCGGAATCGGCAGGCTCGGACAGGCGGGAAAGCGACCGCCTGGCCGCCCTCCAGGTGCTGCGCATTCTGCGCGAGCGCGCGACCACCTATGCCCTGGCGGGCACCGCCATCGCCGTGATCGCGGTCATCCTGGGCACGCTGCTGGTCTGCGTGCAGGTCTACGACGGCATCACGCTCGACAACATCCAGCGCGCCCACCGCGAGAACGTTGCCATCTGGGCACTGGACGCGATGCCGTTCCTGTTCGGCCTCTGGGGGCAGTACGCCAATCTGCGGATGGCACGCGAGGCCGGATCGCTCATGCAGAGCGGTACCGAGCAGTTGCGCCAGGAACTCGAGGAAGCCCAGTACACCGCCAGCGCCAAGACCGACTACTTCGCCCGCATGAGCCACGAGCTCCGTACGCCGCTCAATGCCATCATCGGGATGAGCGATCTGCTGGTCGCGGCGGAGAATCCCGAGCGTCGACAGCACCAGGCGCAGATCATCCGCGAGTCCGCAACCAGCCTGCTGACCCTGATCAACGACGTGCTCGACTTCTCGCGCATCGAGGCCGGGCGCATCGAGATCGACTCGGTCGAATTCGACCTCCACGAGCACCTCAACGGCGCCGCCGGCCTGATGGAACAGCAGGCACTGAACAAGGGACTGCGCCTGTTGTGCCTCATTCCCCGCAAGGCGCCGCGTCACGTGGTGGGCGATCCCGGACGGCTGCGCCAGGTCGTGATCAACCTGGTCGGCAACGCCGTCAAGTTCACCGATCACGGAGAAGTCGTGCTCTCTCTCCATGACTGGACGACAACGGACGAGGGCAACGACCGCATCACGATCGAGGTTGCCGACAGCGGCATCGGTATCGCGCAGAGGGACCAGGCGCTGCTGTTCGAACCCTATCGGCAGGTGGGCCGCCGCCAGCGGGGTGGTACGGGCCTCGGTCTCTCGATCACGCGCGAACTGGTACACGCGATGGGCGGGGAGATCACGGTCGAGAGCACACCCGGCAAGGGCAGCGTGTTCTCGTTCACCATCGAGGTGCAGCCCGTGACCGCACCGGCGGCGGCGAGTTCGCGCGAAATCGACCTGCGAGGCCGGCGGCTGCTGCTGGCCGACGCCGACGACGAACTGCGCGGAACGCTGGCGGGACAACTGCGTGCACTGGGAATCAGCGTCAGCCTGGCCGGCGACGGGGTCGAGGCCATGCAGGCGGCATTGCGCGCGGCGCAGGCCGGGCAGCCTTTCGATCTGTTGCTGGCCGACATGTTCCTGCCGCATCTTTCGGGCGAGGAGTTGGGACGGCGGTTGAAGTCGCGGCCGCAGACCCGGGATCTGTGCATCGCCATCATGACCACCGCGGGCGCCCGCGGTGATGCCAAGCGCATGAACGAGGCCGGCTTCGCCGGCTACCTCACCCGCCCGCTGCCGCCCGAGCACCTGCAGGAACTGATGCAGGCGTTACTGGCCACCCGCGGCCTGGACGAGTCCGAACGTCGCCGGCGGGGCCTGGTCACGCGTTTTTCGATCGGCGGCGAGGCCGCGAGCTCGCTGCCGGTACTGGTGGTCGACGACAGCGCGGTCAATCGCGAGATCACCATCTCGCAGCTGGCGCGAATGGGCCTGCCCACCTCCGAGGCCGCCAGCGGGACGGAAGCGCTGGCGACACTGGAGGAACACGAGCACGCCGCGATCCTGCTGGATCTGAACCTGCCCGATCTGGGAGGTGACGCCGTCATCGAGTGCATTCGCGACAGCGAAGGCGTCAGCCGGCACATCCCGATACTCGTGCTCACCGCGGGCCTGGACGACAGCGAGCGCGAGCGCTGCGAACGGGCCGGCGCCGATGCGATCCTGATCAAGCCGATCGCCACCGACGCGCTGCGCGAGGCGCTCGCACCCTGGCTGGAACCGCCCGAGGCCGGAACCGGCGGAGAGACGAGCAGCGCCGGGCACGACGAACCGCCCGCCCACACGCAAACCGTCACCCCGGTGCTCGCACGACTGTTCCTGCGCGAGGCCGGCAAGCGCCTCGAAACCATGCACGCGGCACTGGCACGGGATCCGCCGGCACTGCCGCCGGTCGCGGCAGAGGCACACGGCCTCAAGGGCGCGAGCCAGCACCTGCCCGCGGACGCGCTGACCCGCTCCGCCGACCGGCTCGAGGAATCGGCGCGGAACGGCAACGAGGCAGCCGTACGTGCCGAGATGGAAACGCTCGAGCAGGAATGGGTGCAGTTGCGGGAACGGCTGGAGTTCATCACGGGTCGCACCTGACGCGACCACCGATTCGCGCGCCGTGCGAGCGGATCCGTTGCCTCCCTCCGCGGCCGCGGGAAGACCGCTGCCCGCGTTGCCAGACACCGCCGCCCGTGCTGTATGATTGAGCCGGCTCACGGCCGTGACCGAAACCATGCCGTTGGCCCGGAGTCCGCGCGGCAACCGACGATACCCGGTGCGGAACAACCGAGCATGAACGAACTCCGCGAAGACAACGCAGAACCGATCCTCGAGATCCGCGATCTCTACAAGGACTTCGGCGGCCTGCGGGCAATCGACGGCTGCTCGCTGCAGGTCGCGCCCGGTACCATCACCGGCCTGATCGGCCCCAACGGGGCCGGCAAGACGACCCTGTTCAACATCATCACCGGCTTCATCCGTCCCGACGCCGGGCGCGTGTTCTTCCGCGGACAGGACATCACCAACCTGTCGCCCTACCGCATCTTCCGGCGCGGACTGGCCCGCACCTTCCAGATTCCGCGCGAGCATCAGAGCATGAGCGTACTGGAGAACCTGATGCTGGTTCCGCCGAGGCAGGCGGGCGAGCACATCTGGAACACCTGGCTGCGTCCGGGAACGGTACGCGCCGAGGAGGAACGTCACCGGGACAAGGCACTGGAAGTGCTGGAGTTCTGCGGACTCGGCCACATGAGCGACACGCCCTCCGGGCAGTTGTCGGGGGGACAGAAGAAACTGCTGGAACTGGCGCGCACGCTGATGGCCGACCCCGCCATGGTGCTGCTCGACGAGCCGGGGGCGGGCGTCAACCGGACCCTGATGAAACGGCTCACCGACAACATCGAGCACCTGCGCAGCGAGCGGGGCATCTCCTTCCTCCTGATCGAGCATGACATGGACCTGGTGATGCGGCTGTGCGAGCCAGTGATCGTCATGAGCGAGGGAAGGTACCTCATGGAAGGGCGGCCGGACGAGGTTCAGAACGATCCGCGCGTGCTCGAGGCCTATCTGGGGGGCCAGTATGCCGCTGCTGAAGGTTGACGCCCTCACCTGCGGCTACGGCGACGTCGAGATCCTGAGCGAGGTCTCGGCGGCCGTCGAGCCGGGCGAGGTCGTGTCCGTCATCGGGCCGAACGGCGCCGGCAAGTCGACCCTGATGAAGGCCGTGGTCGGGCAGATCCGTCCGTGGTCGGGTTCCATCCGCTTCCGTGACACCGAGATCGGCGGCATGGCGCCCTACGAGATCGTCAAGCTGCGCATGTGCTACGTGCCGCAGGTGGCGAACGTCTTCACCGAGCTGACGGTGGAGGACAACCTGGAGATGGGCGCCTACATACTGCCAGGCGACGATCTCGAAGCGCGCAAGCAGCGCGTCTACGAACTGTTTCCGCGGCTGGCCGAACGCCGGCGCCAGCCCGCTGGCAAGATGTCGGGTGGCGAACGCCAGATGG
>CAYZHJ010000002.1:0-81792 GCA_964478305.1 uncultured Ectothiorhodospiraceae bacterium | reverse complement strand
ATGTCGTACGAGCCCGGGTCCTTGCGCACGATCTGCTTGTGGACCTGGCTGTCGGCGGGAACGTCGATGACGACATCGCCCAGCGCCTTGAGCTGGCAGGACAGCCGGCGCCCGGGCTTGAGCTTCGCCACCTGGGCCTCATAGTCCTTCTCCGTCTCGGAAAAGGGACTCAGGTGATCCGGGCGCGATTCGACGCCGTACTTGGCGAATTCGCCCTCGGACAGCAGCACCTGGCAGCGCCCGCACAGGCCGCGGCCGCCGCAGACCGAATCGATGTCCACGCCCAGCGAACGCGCAGCCTGCAGCACGGGCGTCCCCTTCGGGAAATGCCCCCGCCGCCCGGACGGGCTGAACACGATCAGTACATCCTCGTCGTTATCGGACATGTTGCCTCAGGGGGTTGGGTGGCACGAATTCCCAGTGTACTCCCGCTACGGCCATCCGTGGCAAAGCCGCCTTGTCAGGCTGCCGACAGGGCAGTGCGTCAGGTTTCTCGCGAAGGCGCGAAGAGAACAGGAAACTCTCGCAGAGGCGCGGAGAACGCAGAGAAATCAATGAAGATGAAGGCATGATGTGAACCGGACTTGATGAAGCGCCCCGCCCTTTCAACACGCCATCATCATGGTCGACAGGTTTGCGAAATCATTCAATCCTTCTCTGCTCTGCGTTCTCCGCGCCTCTGCGAGATTCATTTCCTTCTTTACTTTCGCGAATTCATTGCGCCTTTGCGAGAGGCCGATCGCACGGCGTGCCCGGTCATTGCAAGCGCGTAGTCCGAGTAGTGGGAACGGCGACGGGGATCAGCCCCGTCGCCGGCGGCCGCCGCGGCGGCGGTGCTCGCCGCCGCCGGTCTCGGCGGCGACCTGGGCCGGGTCGCGGTAGGCCCGCATCCAGCGCATGCAGTCCTTGTCGTGGCCCATCATCACGTCGCCGCCGCGCACCGCCATCATTACCTCGGGGTGCAGCGGGCTCATGATCGCCGAGGTCATGCCCGAGGCGATCGCCGTGCTGATGTAGGCGGCGGTCAGACCATGCCGATTGGGCAGACCGAAGCTGATATTGGAGGCACCGCAAGTGGTATTGACCTTGAGCTCGTTGCGCAGCCGCCGCACCAGCTCCTGCACCTGGCGGCCGGCCGAGTTGACCGCGCCGACCGGCATCACCAGCGGATCCACGACCACGTTCTCGTGCGAGATGCCGTGATCGGCGGCACGCTCGACGATCTTCTTCGCCACTTCGAAACGCACGTTCGGATCCGGCGAGATACCGGTCTCGTCGTTCGAGATCGCGACTACCGCGGCATCGTGCTTCTTGATCAGGGGCAGCACGCGTTCGAGACTCTCGTCCTCGCCGGTGACCGAATTGACCAGCGCCTTGCCCCGATAGACCTCGAGTCCGCGCTCCAGCGCCTTGATGATCGAGGAATCGATGCACAGGGGCACGTCCACCAGCGACTGCACGAGCTGGATCGTCTCCGCCAGGATCGCCGGCTCGTCCGCCAGCGGGATGCCGGCGTTGACGTCGAGCATGTGTGCCCCCGCCTCGACCTGGGCGATCGCGTCCGCCTTCACCCGCGAATAGTCGCCGGCGGCCATCTCCTGGGCCAGGAGCTTGCGGCCGGTGGGGTTGATCCGTTCGCCGATGACGGTGAACGGACGTTCGAATCCGATCACCCATTCCCTCTTGGCGGAGCTGACTACGGTATCGGTCATGATGCGGCCCTCTGCTGTTCTGTATCAGTGTCGCGGTGCGGATGCCAGGGTACGCGTCCCTCGAGCACCCCGGAGGCGTCGATGATCTCGGCCACGGCCTCCTCCTGGCGGAACGCCATCACGTGCACGCCGTGCACGCCCTCGATTTCGCGGATCTGCTGGATCATCTCCACGCAGATCTTGCGGCCCTCGAGCTTGGGCTTCTCGGCACCGGCGAGCCGGTCGATGATTTCGTCGGGAATGTGCACCCCGGGCACGTGCGCGCGAATCCACCGCGCCGCATTGGCCGAGGCCAGCGGACCCACCCCGACCAGGATGAATACCTGCTCGTGCAGACCCATGTCGCGGATTGCCTGCATGAAGGTCTTGAGCCGTTCGATGTCATAGCAGTACTGGGTCTGCACGAACTGCGCTCCGGCGGCGATCTTCTTGAACAGACGCACCGGCCGGAAATCGAACGGCCATCCGAACGGGTTCGCGGCCGCCCCCATGAACAGCTTGGGCGACTGGGTCAGCTTGCGGCCGCTCAGCAGGCGCGATTCGTCGCGCATGGTACGCACGGTCTCGAGCAGCGACATGCAGTCGAGATCGAACACGGGTTTTGCCTCGGGCTGGTCACCGGCCTGGACACCGTCGCCGCTGAGGCACAGCACATTGGCCACGCCCATGGCGGCCGCACCGAGGATGTCGCCCTGGATCGCGATCCGGTTCTTGTCGCGACAGGAGACCTGCATGATGGTCGAATAGCCCTCGCGCGTGAGCAGCGAACACACGCCCACCGACGACATGTGACAGTTGGCCCCGGAGCCGTCGGTTGCATTGATGGCGTCGACGTAACCGTCGAAGATGCGCGCCCGCAGGTAGACCTCGTTGGGATCGGCCGAGTCGGGAGGCGCGATCTCGGCGGTCACCGCGAACCTCCCAGCCCGCAACACGCGCTCGAAACGGCCGGGCGAGCTGTGGCCCGGCAGGATCGGGAGCTGGAAACCCGGCACCGGTTCGTCGTCGAACTTCATCCCGTTTCCTCCTCCTGCGCCGCGCGTTCTTCCTCGACGCGGATGCGCACGATCCGCAACCACGAGGAGCGGCCCTTGAGCGAATAGTCGACCGCATGATCGACGAGCTGAATCCGGTCGCCGTGCTTCATTCGCGCCGCACCCTCGTAGGCCTCGACCCAGACGCACTTCATGTCGGGCTTGACCTCGCAATTGCCGTTGGCGCGCACGCCGCCGCACGGGCCGTTGCGAATCTCCTTCGGACAGTTCATCGGACAGGACATGCCGGTGTGCGACAGCACGCACTGGCCGCACATCTGGCAGTCGAAGAGGAATCCCTTGACCTTCTTCTCGGTCCAGGCGAAGGGCTTTTCCAGCCGTTCGTAACCGATACGGCGAAGCAGCGGCTCGAGCCGGACCAGCACCCACTCGAAACCGTTGTAGAAGGCCTCGACTCCTCGGGCATGGCGTACGGACCAGCGGCGAACCGAGTACATGTCATCTGTCTCCGTTGGAGGTGTGTACCCGTACTGCCTCGCGGACGAAGCCGCGAGAATCAGTCCTCTATCCGACTCACGCCCCGGGCCTTTGCCAGGACGTCGAGGTCGGTGTCGGAATAGGCCGCCTCGAACTCGGCCGCGGCGGCCTCGGCCGCTGCCTGCAGATCATCTCCGCAGGGCTCGCTGACGCGGCGCCATTCCTCCAGATAGGCATCCGAGCCACCCTTGCCGGCACGCATCGCCGCCCGGTCGATCGCTTCCTGGAAACGCTGCGACAGCATCACGCGCGCGGTCTCGCGACCCCGCTTGGCCATCACCTGCGCCGGGATGTCGCGCCAGTACACCTTGATCAGTTTCGCCGCCGCCATTGCACAACCTTCTCGTCGCCCGGACCCCCGTCGTGCAGCCCCGCGAGGGTTTCCTCCAGTTCTCCGTAGCCGGTGAACCGGTACTCGTATTCGAGCCCGAGCCGCTCCGCTGCGGCCCGGGCACGCTCGCGCAGTCCCGGATCGTCGGTCTGTGCCAGGTAGACCAGCCGCCGGTAATGGCCGAACATCATCGACAGCAGCTCCGGGTGACGATCCAGCCCCATGCCGTGGATCACCAGGCGATCGAAATGCCGCGCCAGGAAATCCGTCAGGTAGAAGGTGCCGACCTCCTCTTCCGCCAGCGCGTGGAACGCCCGCGAGCCGGCGAAGAACTCGTAGCAGTGCGCTCCCGGCAACCGCTCGACGCCTTCTTCCTCCAGCACCCGGTCGAGCTGCCCGCCGGTGCCGCAATCGGCATAGGCCACGAATACCTGGTCATAGCGCGACCTCAACTGCCGGAGCTTGTCCCGCACCGCCCCCGGAATCCTGCCGGGTGTATTGTGCAGATCCGCCGGCAGGCACTGAATCGTGAAGTTGTCCCAGCCGTGCGCGCGAATCAGGGCGACGATCTCGTGCGCAAGCGCGCCGCAGGCCAGTATCAGCGTACGCGGCGGCTCGTCCTGCATGCACTTCAGCCCGACGCCGCGCGCCGCTCCTTGATCATTTCCTTGGCCGTTTCGACCGCCACCGACGCATCGCGGCAATAGGCGTCGGCCCCGATGGCCTCGCCGAACTCCTCGTTCAGCGGCGCACCGCCGACGAGCACGATGTAGTCGTCGCGAACGCCCTGTTCCCTCATTTCGTCGATCACCACCTTCATGTACGGCATGGTGGTGGTCAGGAGCGCGGACATGCCGAGAATGTCCGGCTTGTGCTGCTCGAGTGCGGCGAGGAAATCCTCGGCCGGCTTGTTGATACCAATGTCGATCACCTCGAAGCCGGCACCCTCCCACATCATCGCCACGAGATTCTTGCCGATGTCGTGGATGTCGCCCTTGACCGTGCCGATCACGGCCTTGCCCATCGAGGGCGCGCCGGTCTCGGCCAGCAGCGGACGCAGGATTTCCATGCCCCCCTTCATGGCATTGGCGGCCATCAGCACCTCGGGCACGAACAGGATGCCGTCACGGAAGTCCACGCCCACGATGGTCATGCCGGCAACGAGGGCCTCATCCAGCACCTTGCTCGGAGACCAGCCGCGCTCGAGCAGGATGCGCGTGCCTTCCTCGATCTCCTCCTGCAGTCCGTCGTAGAGATCGTCGTGCATCTGCTCGACAAGCTCGTCGTCCGACAGGGAGGAGAGATCAATTTCGTCTTCGTTCGAGTCGGTCATCTGACTTCCCCCGGATGGTGTTCACGACTGCCGGCCGGCATGCCCGGTACGGGCGCCAAAGCATTCTAGCGTAGGCGTGCGAACACCGCCCTTCTGACGCCCCGGCGACCAGAGGTTACCTGACAACGACAACACCGGCGAACCCCCTCCGAACAGGCCTCTAGCCGCAATCGAGTCCGTCACGCTCGATCTCTTCGCGGCGCCGGGCAACGTAGTCGTCCAGCCCTTCCCGGATGCCGGCATCCATGGGCGGTTCCGTGTAATCCGCCAGCAGCCGCTTCCAGATGTCCGTGGCCCGTTCGGTCGCGGTCTTCGAACCCGCCGCCTCCCAGTTCTCGTAGTTCTGCCAGTCGGACAGCAGCGGCGTGTAGAAGGCCGTCTCGTAGTGCGACATGGTGTGATCGGTACCGAAGAAGTGCCCGCCCGGCTCGACCGAGCGCATCGCTTCCAGCGCGAGCGAATCCTCGTCGACCTCGATCGGCATCATCACCTCGGCGATCGACTGCAGCAGCTCGGCATCGAGGATCACCTTCTCGAACGAGGCAGTGAGCCCGCCCTCGAGCCAGCCGGCGGCGTGATAGACCAGGTTGGCCCCGCCGAGCACCGCGCCCCACAGTGACATCTCGGTCTCGTAGGCTGCCTGGGCATCGACCACATTGCTGGCGTTGGCGTCGCTGGTGCGGTAGGGAAGATCGTAGCGTCGCGCGAGCTGGCCGGCGGCGATGTTCGCGCGGGTATTCTCGGGGGTACCGAAGGCCGGAGCGCCGGTCCGCATGTCCACGTTGGAGGTGAACGCGCCGTAGACGGCGGGAGCACCCGGCCGCACGAGCTGGGTCAGCGCGATCCCGAACAATGCCTCCGCATTCTGCTGCGCCAGCGCCGCCGGCAGCGTGACCGGCGTCATCGCGCCCATGAGGGTGAAGGGCGTGATCACGCAGGCCTGGCCGTAGCGCGCCATCTCGATCAGGCCGCTGGCGAGCTCGTCGTCGAACCGGCGCGGCGAGTTGACGTTGATGACCGTCAGCACGGCGGGCGAGTCGACGATCTCGTCCATGCCGATGCCGCGCGCGATGGCGGACATCTCGATGCCGTCGCGGGCGCGCTGCGCGCCGATCGCGGTGCAGTGGAAGGTGCGGTCGGTCAGGGTGAGATTGGCGTGATAGGTATCGAGGTGCCGGGTGCTGGCCGGCAGTTCCTGCGGCGCGGTCGGCTGATTGCCGATCAGGTGGATGATGTTGAGACTCTGCGCCAGCCGTACCAGATCGCAGTAATCGCGGTAATTGCCGGAACGGCGGCCGCGTTCGCAGTCGTGTACGTTGGGCGGACCCGCCACCAGGGTAAAGTTCAGGTGACTGCCACCGAGCGTGATGGCGTGTTCCGGATTGCGCGGCGTGAGTGTGACGCTCGACGGGGCGGTACTGATCAACGACTCGAGTAGGCCGCGGTCGATCCGCACGACGCCCGTGTCGTGGTCCACCTCGGCACCGACCTTCTCGAACAGGTCGCGCGCCTCGGCATTCATCGTCTCGATGCCGAGCTCTTCCAGTATTCGCAGCGAGCACAGATGGATCTGCTCGAGCTGCTCGGGATCGAGCATCTCCATCGGCCGGAATCGGTTCTCGACCGAGCGCCAGGGCAACTGGTGGAGCACGTTGGCGCTGCGCCGCCCACTGCCGGCACGGCGACGGCGTTCACGGGTCATCGCGGATCTCCCCTTCGGCCGGCGGGACCGCCAGTCCGGTCGCGACCATAAGAGCACAGCACCGAGCTTCGATTTGTTCCACAAGCGACATCTCGTGTCGCCGCCGGCGGCAATTGCAAGACAACGCCGCAACAGCAGAAAAACGGGAGTGGTGCCAGTGCCCGCATTGTCCTACTATCGAACGAACGACACGGAGCGAGGGCCCCTGCATGGCACCCTCCGACAGGATCCGGGAACAGCCCTGCATCTTCGGATTTCTGCTGTCGCCGCGTTTCTCCATGATGTGTTTCGCGTCGGCACTCGAACCCCTGCGCGCGGCCAACCGGCTGGCCGGCAGGGAACTCTATCGCTGGTACCTCTACAGTGCCGACGGTGAGCCCGTGGACGCCAGCAACGGGATTGCCGTGCTGCCCGACGCGTACATCGGCGAGGAGCGCCACCTGCACGGCGTGTTCGTCTGTGGCGGCATCGACGCACACCTGTTCGATGATCCCGCCGCACTCGAATGGCTCCACGAGCAGGCACAGCAGGACGTGCTGATCGGCGCCATCACCACCGGCACATTCATCCTCGCCCGTGCCGGCCTGCTCGACGGCTACCGCTGCACGACCCACTGGGAGAGCCTGCCCGCGCTGGCCGAGGCCTATCCCGCGCTCGAGGCGACGCCGAGCCTGTTCGAGATCGATCACCTGCGCGCGACCTGTTCCGGCGGAACGGCGGCGATCGACCTGATGCTGCACATGATCGCGACCGACCATGGCGAGGACCTGGCCACCGCGGTCGCCAACCAGTTCATTCACGGCCGGATCCGGGCCGCTGCCGATCGCCAACCCATGGCCGAGCAGGTCCGGCTGAGAACGCTGGCGCCGAAGCTCGCCACCGCCATCGACCTGATGCAGAACCACATCGAACAGCCGCTGTCGACGGTGGAGATCGGCCAGCGCATCGGCGTATCCGGACGCCAGCTCGAACGCCTGTTCCAGCACCATCTCGACTGCGCGCCGCGGCACTACTACATGCGCCTCCGGCTGGAGTACGCGCGCGTGCTGCTGCTGGAGACGGGTCTTTCCCTGCTCAATGTCG
Organism: uncultured Ectothiorhodospiraceae bacterium; assembly: GCA_964478305.1. Lineage (GTDB taxonomy): Bacteria > Pseudomonadota > Gammaproteobacteria > XJ16 > Halofilaceae > Halofilum. The sequence goes on along the minus strand of CAYZHJ010000002.1, from coordinate 74,099 downwards.
CACTGGCGTCGGGCTTCGTCTCGCAGTCCCACTTCGGCGCCTGCTACCGGCGCCATTTCGGCCGCACGCCCCGCGAGGAACGCATGCAGGCGAGCATGGCGTAAGGGCCTTCAGGAAACCGTCCGCCATCGCTTCCGTTCGTGGCCTCCGTCTCCATCGGTCAGAGGGAACACCGACAAACACCGAACGCACCGAAGACACTGAATGGAGGAAAGCGGCTGAGCACCTGGCTGTCCCTTCACCCGGGATCGCATCCCGTTCGCAAGCGCATTTCCGGGTTCCCTGTTGCAGGTTCTCGTTTCCTTCGGTGTCGTCGGTGTCTTCGGTGCCTTCGGTGTTCCCCGGCTTCCTCCTTCCCGCTCGGGAACCCCGAGCTCAGGAATCGCGCACCGACAGCGGCACGCCGATGATGCCTTCCAGCCGCTGGGTCTCGCGCAGCACCAGTGACAGGTTGGAATCGCGCACCGTCGGCAGCAGGTAGCGCGCCCGGCGCACGGTGTCGTAGTCGATTTCGGCGCTGACCAGGGTCTCCTCGTCACCGTCCGCCTGCGCGACCATGCGGCCGAACGCATCCACCACGCAGGAGCCGCCCCAGAACTCGAGGTTGCCTTCGCGGCCGATCCGGTTCGCCATGACCAGCGGCAGGCCGTAGGTCATGCCGTAGAAACGCACGTTGAGGTGCCACCCGGCCGGGTTGTCGAATTCGCCCCCGACCGCCTCGACGGCGGAGCTGATCGGCGCGAACAGTACCGTGCAGCCGTGCAGCGCCACCAGGTTCACCAGTCCCGGATTCCACAGGTCGGCACAGATCATCACCGACGAGCGCCAGGGACCACCGAGCTCGAAGGTATCGACATAGCGACCGCCGGCGAAGTGCTTGCCCTCCTCCAGCTGGCCGTAGGTCGCGAGATTGACCTTGCGGTGCAGGAACAGCTGCTCGCCGTTCCGCAGGGTAATGGCGGTGTTGTAGAACTGGGCCGCGAGACCCTCTTCCATCAGCCCGACGATGGTGGTCATGTCGCCGGTGGCCTCGGCCAGCCGCGCCAGCCGCGAGTCCTCGCGCGGCAGCGACAGCCGCAGCACCTCGGTGCCGGCCCCGTGGCCGGTCAGCGACATCTCGGGAAACAGCAGCACGTCGACGCCCGCTGCCCGGGCCTCGTCGATCACCGCCAGGTGCTTGTCCAGGTTGGCTTCCAGGTCGCCGAGATGGCTCTCGATCTGCGCCGCCGCCACCTTCAGGGTCTTCTTGTCGGCCATGGTTCCCCCCGCATTTCGTTGCGCGGGATACTGAACCCTGCGGCTGCCGGTTTCCAGTACCTCCCCGTCGTTCAGGGAAGCGGTGTGGCCCGGGCCAATCGTGCCTGCAACCAGGCGCGAAACGCCGCCAGGGCGGCGTCATCCGCAGCCGCCTCGGGTGCGACCAGCCAGTAGCGTCCCGGCGTTCGTACACGGATATCGAACGGCGCGACCAGGCGTCCGGCCTCGAGATCGGTCTCCACCAGCGGGGTGCGCCCGAGGGCGACGCCCATGCCGTTGGCGGCAGCCGCCAGCACTTCGTTGGAGGCGTCGAACACCGGTCCCCGGCCGGCGTCGATGTCTTCCACGCCGGCCTCCGTCAGCCACTGCGCCCATTCCCCGGGATGAGCACCGTTGTGCAGCAGCACACGGCCCGCCAGATCGGCCGGTTCGCCCAGGACCGGCGGACCGGCGGCCAGGGCCGGGGCACAGACGGGGAATCGCTCCTCGAACATGAGCGGATCGCAGCGCAGACCCGGCCAGTCGCCGTCGCCGAAACGGATGGCGGCATCGATCGCGCCGCTGTCGAAATCGACCCGGCGAACCGAGCTGACCAGCTCGATCTCGACATCGGGACATTCGGTGCGGAAGTCATTGAGACGCGGGATCAGCCAGCGTACCGCGAAACTCGGAAACAGGCTGATGGACAACGGCCCCTCGCCCCCTGCCCGCTGCAGCCGCGCGGTGGCTTCGGCGAGCCCGCCCAGCGCCTCGTGCACGACCGCGAGATATTCCCGCCCGGCCTCGGTCAGGCGCAGGCCCTGCGGATCGCGATGAAACAGCGCCGTACCCAGCTCGCGCTCCAGCCCGCGAATCTGGTGGCTGACGGCGGACGGCGTACGGTGCAGCTGGCCCGCGGCTTCCTTGAAGCTGAGCAACTGCGCGGCCGCCTCGAACGCGCGCAGCGCCTGCATCGGGGGCAGTCGGCGGTACATGGGTGATCCCGTGAAGCGGCATGATCAGCCGGGTGAATTTCATTCACCCGGAGCGGAAATTATATCGCTTGAGCGGTACGGGCGCATTACGCAACGTGATGCGCATCTGAGCGAGGCAGCAAGTCCCATGGCATTTCCGAACCGCTCCCCGTACGTGATCATCGGCGCCGGCATCCACGGCCTCAGCACCGCCTGGCACCTGGCACGCGAGCTGCGCGCCCGCGGCAGGGGGGACGGTCGCGACATCGTCGTCCTCGACAAGTCGGGCATCGCCGCCGGCGCTTCGGGCATCGCCTGCGGCGTCATCCGCAACAACTATTTCCAGCCCGCGATGCGCGAGCTCATGGCGCACAGCGTCGAGGTGTGGGAGAGCGACCCGGAGGCATTCCATTACCACCCCGTCGGCTACATGCAGATCAGCCCCGAGAGCATGCACTAGGACGTGGCCTCGATCGCCGCCCAGCAGGCGGCGATCGGCTACGACTCGGTATTCATCGAGGGCGAGAAGGAGTCGCGGCAGTACATGCGCGGCCTGTTCGACGACTGGCAGGCGCCGGGCACGACGTCGGTACTGCACGAGAAGAAGGGCGGTTACGCCAACAACACGGCCTCGATGTACGGCCTGGCGGCGAAGGCCGAGGCCGAGGGCGTGCGCATCCTCACCGGTGTCCGCGTCACCGGCTTTCGCATGCAGGGCGATGCCGTCGACGCCGTGGAAACCGACAAGGGGACGATCGAGACCGACTACGTCGTGGTCGGTACCGGGCCCTGGGTCAAGCAGGCCTGGGACCTGCTCGAGCTGCCTTCACACATCACGATTCACGGCAAGGACGGAAACGATCACGAAGGCGTGCAGATGTGGACCTACTGGAGCCTGCAGGAAGGCACGCTCGGCGTCGATCCGGAAACGCAGAAGACCAACAGCGGCGAGGCGCCGCCGGTGATCCATGTCGACAGCGATCAGCCGCTGCACTCCGACGTGGATGGCTCGCTCGTCACCGACGAGATGTGGGGCATCTACTACAAGCCCGATCTCAACTTCGGCGGGATCCAGGGCGGTGCCGCGCCGGTGAAGGTCGAGCAGAACCCGAACGACGTGCAGGTCGACCCCTACGGCACGGAATCGCCCGACTTCGTGATGGGCCCGGAATTCGCCCACATGTGGGTCTCGGCGCTGGCCTTCTGCCAGAAGCGCTTCTCCGGCACGCTGGATCAGTACAAGCGCGAGCCGTCCGGCGGCATCGGCTGCTTCACGCCGGACAACTTCCCCGTCTTCGACGTCTTCCGCCAGAACTGCTACTTCATCGCCGACTCGAACCACGGCTACAAGATGCTGGGCGTCGGCGCATTGGTGGCGCAGGAGATCATGGGCGAGGAAAGCCGGTTGCTGCAGCCGTTCCGCTTCGAGCGTTACGCGAAGGGCGAACTGCATCCGACCTCGCACAGTCCGTTTCCGTGGAGCTAATGGAAGAACCACGAATGAACACGAATAAACACGAATGCTGCCGCCTGCCGACGGAAACAGTGTTGGAGCTTCGCTGATGACTGTGTGGTATATCAGCGTCGGGAGATAACCTAAAAATGAACTAAAGATGGGCTAAAAATCATCTGTACCGATCGGCACGAAATGAACTGAAAGGAAGGACCATTTTTCGTTCATTTTTCGTTCATTTTTTGGTTATCAATGACACACGAAATGCTTGCACAGCATCACAGCGAAGCTCCGACACGCTCCACTGACCCGGCGGCAGCATTCGTGTTTATTCGTGTTCATTCGTGGTTCCTTCTTTTCATTGACTAACGGACGCTCACCATGCCTTGGGGTCTGCTGAAACAGGGTCTTCGCCGCGAGTACCAGCCGCAGCCGGTATTGCCGAAACGGCCGGCGTTGAAGGCAAGCTATGACGTGGTGATCATCGGCGCCGGCGGGCACGGGCTGGCGGCGGCGTATCATCTGGCGAAGGATCACGGCATCACCGATGTCGCGGTGCTCGACAAGGGCTATCTCGCCGGCGGCAACACGGCGCGCAACACGGCGATCGTGCGGTCGAACTACCTCACGCCCGAGGGCGTGGCGTTCTACGACGAGGCGATGCAGCTCTGGAGGAACCTGTCGCACGAGTTCGACTTCAACATCCAGCTCTCCAACCGCGGCCACCTGACGCTGGCGCATTCCGACGCCGCGATTCGCACCATGCGCTGGCGGGCCGAGGTCAACAAGCACCAGGGCGTGGACTCGGAGCTGATCTTCCCCGACGAGATCCGCAGGCTGTGCCCGCAACTCGATCTCTCCGAGAACACGCGCTGGCCGATCCTGGGTGCGTTGTATCACCCGCCTGGCTCGACCGCACGCCATGACGCGGTCGCCTGGGGCTATGCCCACGGCGCGGCGAAACGCGGCGTCGAGATCCACGAGCACACCGAGGTCACCGGCCTGCAGCGCGAGGGCAACCGCGTGACCGCGGTCGAGACGACACGCGGCGAGATACGCTGCGGCCGCGTGCTGCAGGCGGTCGCCGGGGCCTCCAGCGTGGTCGGCGACATGGCCGGCCTGCGGCTGCCGATTCGCACCATTCCCCTGCAGGCCTGCGTCTCGATCCCGATGATGCCGTTTCTCGATCCGATCATCGTCTCGGGGAGCCTGCATACCTACATCTGGCAGACCGCGCGCGGCGAGCTGGTCATGGGCGCCTCCAGCGATCCCTATCCCGGTTACTACACGCGCTCAACACTGGATTTCAAGGAATCGCTGATGGCGCACGTGCTGGAACTGTTCCCGTTCCTGGGCGAGGTGCGCCTGATGCGCCAGTGGGCCGGCATGACCGACATGACGCCGGACTTCTCGCCGATCATGGGCAAGACGCCGCTGGACAACTACTACATCGATTCCGGCTGGGGCACCTGGGGCTTCAAGGCCACTCCCGTGTGCGGCAAGTGCATGGCCGAAACCGTCGCCACCGACCGTGTGCCCGAAATCATCCAGGCCTTCGACATCAACCGCTTCACCCGCTTCGACCAGGTCGGAGAGCGCGGCGCTGCTTCGGTGGGACATTGACGATTGAGAACCACGAATGAACACGAATACACACGAATGCTGCCGCCAGATGGCGGGTAGTGTGTCGGAGCTTCGCTGATGGTTAACCGGGATATCAAGGCTGGGTAACAACCAATAAATGAACCAAGGATGGACTAATAATCAGTCCTGCCGATCGGCATGAGACAAACGAAAACGAAGAGACCATTTTTTGGTTATCAGTGACACCCGAAATGATTGCACAAGATCACAGCGAAGCTCTGACACGCCCTGCTGCCCCCAGCGGCAGCATTCGTGTGTATTCGTGTTCATTCGTGGTTCCAATGTCTTTCGGACAAAGCTCATGAAACTGATGAACTGTCCCCTGAACGGCTGGCGCAACATCGGCGAGTTCGTGTACGGCGGCGAGGTGGTGGTGCCGCCGGCGGCGGGCGCGGCGGCGGCAGAGTGGGCCGATTACGTGTTCATGGAGAACAACACCGCCGGCGTGGTGCGCGAGTGGTGGATGCACTCGCCCTCTGCCTACTGGTTCATCGCCGAGCGCGACACGGTGCGTGACGTCGTGCTGAGGACCTATCCGCCCGGCGAGATCTTTCGTGAACGCATCGATTTCTCCACCGGAGACAGCAGCGCATGAGCGAACGCCTGCCCGCCCCCTGGGGCCGCCTGATCGACCGTGAGCGGCCTGTGACGTTCCGCTTCGAGGGCCGGGCGGTGAGCGGCTACGCCGGCGACACGGTCGCCTCCGCCCTGCTCGGCCGCGATGACTGGCTGCTCGGGCGCTCGCTCAAGTATCACCGGCCGCGCGGACCGTTCACGCTCACCGGCGACGATGCCAACACGCTGGTACAACTGCCCGACGAGCCCAATGTGCCGGCCGAGCACGTGTCGATCACCGACGGCCTCGAGGTCACGGGCCAGCACTACAGCGGTAGTCTGAAGAAGGACCGGGCACGCTTCCTCGAGAAATTCTCGCGTTTCCTGTTCGTTGGCTTCTATTACCGCGCCTTCTTCCGGCCGCGGGGCATATGGAATTTCTGGGAACGCGTCATCCGCCGCTCCGCCGGTCTCGGCCGTGTGAACGAACAGGGCGCACACCGCTACTACGACAAGAACTACGCCTTCTGCGAGGTAGCCGTGGTCGGCGGTGGCGTCGCCGGCCTGTCCGCGGCTCTGGCCTCGGCGGACGCCGGCGCCGACACCATCCTGATCGAGCGCGAGCCGGTTCTCGGCGGCGGACTGAATTACCACCGCTTCGATGCCGACGCCAGCGCGGGCGAACGCGCCCGAAACGAACTGGTTGCACGCGCGGAGGCGCACGACAAGCTGCGCGCGTGGACCTCGACGCAATGCACCGGCCGCTTCGGCGACAACCTGCTGGCACTGGTACACGGCAATCGCCTGACCAAGCTGCGCGCCGGCCGGGTGGTGGTCGCTACCGGCGCGATCGGCCAGCCGGCCGTGTTCCGCTGCAACGATCTGCCCGGCATTGCGCTGGGATCGGGCGTGCAGCGGCTGATGCGGCTGTACGGCGTGCGTCCCGGCCGTCGCGCGGTCTGCGTGACCGCCAACGGCGACGGCTACGGCGTTGCACTCGACCTCGACGAGGCCGGTACCGAGGTCGTCGCCGTGGTCGATCTGCGCACGCAGCCGCTCGACGATCCGCGCATCGGCGCCGTGCACGCACGCAACATCCCGGTCCACCCGGACTGTTCGATCGTGCACGCGCTCGAGCGCGGGCAGCGGGTGGCCGCCCTGCGGATCACCGAGAACCGCCACCGGGACGAGCCCGATCCGCCCGGCATCGATCTCGACTGCGACCTGGTAACGCTCGACGTCGGCGCCACACCGGCCGTCTCGCTGATCGCGCATGCCGGCGGGGATGTCAGCTACAGCGACATCGGACACGGCCTGACGATCCGCTCGCTGCCGCCCGGCATGCACGTCGCCGGCTCGGTGGCCGGGCCGTGCAGCCTGGACGATGCCCGCAGCGAGGGCGAGGCAGCGGGCCGGGCCGCTGCCGCGGGCACGGACGCGGTGCTGCCCGTGCCGGCCGGACGCGACGGCCCGGAGAACGCGCCCTGGCCCGTGTTTCCGCATCCCGAGGGCAAGGAATTCGTCGATTTCGACGAGGATCTGACCATCGCCGACCTGCGCAATGCGGTGGCGGAAGGCTTCGGCTCGATCGAACTGGTCAAGCGTTTCTCGACAGTGGGAATGGGTCCGAGCCAGGGCCGCACCGCCGCGGTCAATGCCGTGCGCATCGTCGCCGATGCCCTGGGCGAACCGGTCGAGGGCGCGCGCGCTTCCACCAACCGCCCGCCGGCGATGCCGGAGAAGTTCGGCCACCTCGCCGGCCGCGGCTTCGACCCCGTGCGGCATACCGCGATGCACCGGCGGCATGTCGCTGCCGGTGCGCACATGATGGTCGCCGGTGCCTGGCTGCGCCCGGCGTACTACGGCGACGACCGCGACAGCGCCATCCGCGCAGAGGTGCTGGCGGTACGCGAGAACGTCGCCATGGTGGACGTATCCACGCTCGGAGGCCTCGAGATCCGCGGTTCCGACGCGGCCGAGTTCATGAACCGCATGTACACCTTCGCCTACCGCAAGCAGCCGACGGGCCGCAGCCGCTACGTCCTCATGACCGACGACACCGGTTCGATCGTCGACGACGGCGTGGCCGCGCGCTTCGCCGAGGATCATTTCTATGTCACCGCCACGACTGGCGGAGTCGAGAACGTATACCGGCGCATGCTCTGGTGGAACGCCCAGTGGCGGCTCGACGTGGACATCACCAACGTGACGGCCGCCTGGGCCGGCATGAACATCGCCGGCCCGAACTCGCGCCGAGTGCTGGAGCAGCTCGACAGCGACATCGATTTCTCGGCCGAGGCGTTTCCCTACATCGAGGCCCGAACGGGCCATGTCGCCGGCATCCCGGTACGGGTGCTGCGGGTCGGCTTCGTCGGCGAGCTCGGCTACGAGCTGCACTGCCCCGCCGGCTGTGGCGAGGCGCTGTGGGATCGGCTGATGGAGGCCGGCGCGGACTTCGGCATTCGCCCGTTCGGCGTCGAGGCCCAGCGCATGCTGCGCATGGAGAAGGGTCACATCATCGTCGGCCAGGACACGGACAACCTGACCCACCCCGCCGAGGCGGCGATGGCCTGGGCGGTGCAGCGCAAGAAGCCGTTCTTCGTCGGCCATGCCGGTGTCGCCGCGCGCGAGGCGCAGGAACCGGTCCGGCAACTGGTCGGCTTCCGCCTGGACCCGAAGCTGCAGACGATGCCGGAGGAATGCCACCTGGTGATCGACGGCGACCGCATCACCGGCCGCGTCACCTCGATCGGCCGCTCGCCGGTGTTCGAGCGCCCCGTCGGCATGGCCTTCGTCGCCCCGCACCAGGCCGAGCCGGGCAGCACGTTCCGCATCAAGGCACAGGGCGGACGCATGATCGAGGCGGAGGTGGTGAAGATGCCGTTCTACGACCCTGAGAACGAACGCCAGAACATGTAGCAAGGCGAGACTGAAGGAACACCGAAGACACCGAAAAAGATCAATGCCATCCCTGTCGATACTTCAATGCAGCACTGGATACGGGCCGTATACGTTCATTCGGTGTATTCGGTGCGTTCGGTGTCTTCGGTGTTCCATTTGCAGGAGATGACAGCCGCAATGACAACGTGGACGAGCCCATGACCCTACAGCCCGAGCAGTTCAACTGCCGCAGCTTTGTGTATCCGCGGCTGGTCGAGGCCGGAGCGGAGTTCGTCGCGCGCGGCGACTGCGCCGTGGCGAGCCGCATCCCCGGCGATGACGAGCTGCCCCTCGCCCTGATCGACCTGTCGCCGCTGATGCGCACCGGCATCAAGGGACCGCGGGCGCGGGCGTATCTCGAGGAGCGGGAATGGCCGGTCCCGGAGACCAACAACACGGCCGTCCGGAACGGCGCCGGTGCGCTGGTGCTGCGGCTCGGCGACAACGAACTGCTGGTCCTGTCCGACCCGCATGGTGACGACGGCCCCGTGCGCGAGCTCGATGCCGGCATGCCCGGCGCCGGCGCCTGGCGCGTGCCCCGGCGCGACAGCCACTGCTGGTTCGGGCTGCACGGCGACGCGGCCGTGGAGTGCCTGGCCAAGCTCTGCGGGGTGGACCTGCGGCCCCCGGCCTTCGCGCCGGGTACCATCGCCCAGACTTCGGTGGCCCGTCTCAATGCGATCGTGTGCCGGGACCCCGCGACCGCGAAGCCGGCGTTTCACCTGCTCGCCGACGGCCCGTCGGCACCGTGGTTTCACGATGCGCTGCTCGACGCGATGGGCGAGTTCGGCGGCGGGGCGGCCGGCCTGCAGCGGCTGCGTGCCGACTGATCGGCGCCGGCCGGGCGGACTCAGACCACCTTCTGCTCCGCCAGCGGCGTTCCCGACAGCACCCGCTCGAAGCCGAGCGGCGACAGGTCGAGACTGACCCAGTCGCCGTGGACCACCTGCTCGGCCAGGCCACGCCCGACCGCCGGCGCCTGCTGCAGGCCGTGACCGGAGAAACCGGCGGCCACCAGCAGGTTGGACACGTCCGGATGGGCGCCGAGGATGGCGTTGTGATCCAGCGGATGCACGTCGTAATGCCCCGCCCAGGCGTTGATCATGCGAATCGCCTCGAACGGCCGGATCCGTTCCGCCAGCACCGGCCACAGCAGCCCCTCGAAGCGACTGTAGTCGATCTCGAAGTCGTCGCAATCGGGGTCGTCCTCCGGCGGCGGCGAATAGCCGGTGATGAAGTGCTCGCCCTCGGGCCGCACGTATATGCCCTCCGGCAGCACCGTCAGCGGCAGACCGGGCACCGGCTCGCGGCAATCGAACACGAACACGTGGCGCTTGCGCGGGAAGACCGGCAGATCCACACCGGCCAGGGCGGCAATGTCGCGGGCGCGGATGCCCGCCGCGTCGACCAGCCAGCCGCATTCGATCTCCGTGCCGGCATCCGTGGTCACCCGCTGCACCCGCCCGCCGGCGGCCTTGACGCCGGCGAGGGCCTCGGCCCGGTACTCGACACCGAGCGAGCGGGCCTTGCGCCGGAAGGCCTGCAGCAGCGCCCAGGCATCGAGCCAGCCCTCGCCGGAGAGACCCAGGGTACCGCCCTCCAGCCCGACCGTGTCGAGCCAGGGGAAACGATCCGCCAGATCGACCGGCGACAGCCAGGCGAGATCGGCACCGCAGCCGACAGCGGTGGCGTATTCCAGTCGCCGCGCGGGCGCGCCCGCCTCATCGGTCAGGAACAGATAGCCACCCTCGTGAAACCCGACCTCGGGCGCCTGATCATCGACCGCGAGCCAGCGGCCGATGTTGCGGATGAACCGCACGGCGAACTGCGAGATGGCGATGTTCACCGGGGTGGAGAACTGCTGCCGCAGCGAAGCGGCCGAACGCGCCGTCGCACCCTGCGCGTACGAGGGATCCGGCTCCAGCACGACGACCGAGCCGTCGAAATCCGGGTCGGCGGCGAGGAAGTACGCCGTGGCGCTGCCGACGATCCCGCCGCCGGCAATACAGACATCGCAATGCCTTCGGGTCATGAATGCTCCGACGGGCAAGACTGCATGACTATAACCGGACACGCCCCGCCGCTGCAGTACCCGATACCGGCTGCCGTATCGGTGACCGCGCGTGCAGCCGGTATCATGGCCTCGACAGATCGACCCGAACGTGAACGGGGAACCAGCATGACGGAATTCCGGCTCAAGCGCGTATACGACCCCGTGGAAACGGATGATGGCCGCCGCGTGCTCGTCGATCGCGTCTGGCCCCGCGGTCTGCGCAGGGAGGATGCGGCCATCGACGAATGGCCGCGCGAGATCGCGCCGAGCAGCGAGCTGCGCCGCTGGTTCGGACACGACCGCGCGCGCTGGGACGAGTTCCTGCGGCGCTATCATGCCGAGCTGGATGCGATGCCGGAAACGGTCGCCGCCCTGCTGGAGGCCGGCCGCCGGCAGACGGTCACGCTCTGTTTCGGTGCCCGCGACCGCGATTGCAACAACGCCGTGGCGCTGAAGCAGTACCTGGAACAACGTTCCTGAATCGACTGAATTGACATCGACTCAGTGCGAGCGACGCGACGCCATTCGGTCCGCCTCGCGGACGGGCTCGGGCAGGCGGTAGCGCGGTGCCGCCTGCAGCACGAGCTCCACGGCCGTTTCGAGGCTGACACGATGCCCGGGCGAGACATAGACCGGCCGCACACCGGTGCGGGTGCGCAGCACGGAACCCACGGTCTCGCCACGATCGATCAATGGCGCCCGGGCACCGCGTTCCCGGCCCGGCTCGCCGTGCATTCCGACCAGCCGGCTCTTGCCGACACCGATCGCGGGCCGGTCGATGAGCAGGCCGAGATGACAGGCGATGCCGAATCGCCGCGGATGCGCGATGCCCTGGCCGTCGCAGAAGACCAGATCGGGCCCGGTCACCAGTTCCTCCAGCGCCGCGACGACGGCCGGCAGCTCGCGGAAGGCCAGCAACCCGGGGACATATGGAAAGGTCGTCGCGCGCCGCGCCAGCGCCCGCTCGACCACTTCCAGTCCCGGCCAGGCAAGGACCACGACCGCCGCCCGGGTCACGCGGCCCCCGTCCTCGAAGCCGACATCGACGCCGGCGACGTGGCGCAGTGGCGACATCCGGTCGCTGCACTCGATGCGGTCGTGCAGCTCGTCCTGCAACGCGCGCGCTCCCGCCGGCGTCAGGTTCCAGCCGTGCGGGACGGAGATGCGCATGGGGACCGATTCAGGCCGCGAGTGGACGCAGCACGTACTCCCGCATGCGTTCGTAGGCAGGACGGCATTCCTCGGCAATCGCCTCGAGCGCCGGCGGCAGTTCATCCGGAAGCGGGTTCGGCGGCTGGAATCCGGTCGATTCGAGCACGCTGCCGTACCAGTGACGGGCCCAGACACCATCGGTCTCGCGCGGGCCGGGCGGCCAGGAGAGCATGCGCTCGTCGAAGGCGATACCGACCGCCTGGCAGAGCCGGTTCAGCATGGCACGCGGATTCTCGAGCACGTCGGCGGCGTCGATCACCGCCGGCACAACGCCGCTGCGCTCGCGTACCTCGTCGAAGATGGCCGCCTGCTGCAGGATGCCGATGTCGGCCGTGGTCACCTGCTCGCGCTTGCGCGCGTAGGAGGCCAGCACGGCCCGCGGATCGCGCAGCAGGAAGCAGTTCGTCACCCGGTCGAGCCAGTCGCGACCGATGTCGTCCAGCAGATGGTGGGTCATGTGCTTCTGGTACCACACCGGGCGGCCGTGCGGCACCGGCCCGGAGAGCCAGCGCACCACCTCCCTCCAGTCGGTCGATTGGGAGGCAATCACCTCTTCACGCAGCGGATGCTCGATCCCCGTTGCCTGCAGGTAGTGGGCGTACAGCGGCTCGTCGGTGACGAAACAGTCGGACCGGTTGCCGAAGGCGCGCATCATCGCCGTCGAGATGTTGCGCGGCCCTGACCACATGGCGATGCGGACGATGGTGGTCATGCGGCACTGCTCCGCGGATAGCGTCGCTCGATGTCCGCGGCGTAGGCATCCTGGAGCATCCCGGTCACGGGGCCGCGTTCGCCCGTCCCGATGCTGCGACCGTCGATCGTCGTCGCCGGTATCAGGCCGGCAAAGGTGCCGGTGACGAAGGCCTCGTCGGCACCGTAGACCTCGGTCAGCGAGAAATCCTTCTCGCGCACCACATGGCCGGCCTGTCGGGCGAGCTCGATCACGTGTGCGCGGGTGATGCCGTGCAGGCAGTAGCGGCCGGTCGAGGTCCAGAGCTCGCCGCGCCGCACGATGAAGAAATGGGTCGAATTGCAGGTGGAGACGAATCCGTGCGGGTCGAGCATCAGGGCCTCGTCGGCGCCGGCCTTGCCGGCCTGGATGCAGGCCGTGATGCAGTTGAGCTTGGACAGCGAGTTCCACATCGGGTCCTGCACGTCGGGCGCGCCGCGACGGACATGCACGGTGAACAGTGTCAGCCCGTGCTCGAGTACGGCGGGATCCGGCTCCTTCCATTCCGGGATGATCACCACGGTCGAGTCGCCGATGTTCGCCGCCGGGCTCTGGTACGGCGTGCGCTTCTCGCCGCGCGAAACGACCAGGCGAATGTGGACACCGGTATCCATGGAGTTGGCGGCACAGGTCTCGTACAGGGCGGCGGCCATCGCCTCGCGATCCATGCCGATATCGAGATCGATCGCCTGCGCCGCCTCGTACAGGCGGTCGAGATGCGCCTGCAGGAACATCAGGTGCCCGTTGTGCAGGCGGATGCCCTCCCACAGGCCATCGCCCAGCAGGAATCCGGAATCGAACACGGATACCACGGCCTCGTTGCGGGGCATGAGGCGGCCATTGACGTGAATGAATATCGAATCGTTGCGGGGATCGTGACTGTGGGCGTGGCTGCCGCGCTGCATGAATGGCTCCGAATCGGCGGGCATGTCCGCCCGAACTTCCCAACGGTAGTGCGGGAGACCGGCCGATGCAACGGCGCGCCTCAGGAAGTCGCGAGGGTTTCCGTCCTTGCCTTCAGGCGCCGGGCACGCTCCACGCTGTCGGCAAACGTGCGTCCGAACTCGATCCGGCCGTTGCGTCGGCGCAGGCCGGCCCGCCGCAGCTTCAGCAAAAGCCGCGGCTCCAACTCGTTGATGACCAGGGGAATCCCGTCCCTCTCGAACTGCCGCAGGATCGACTCGAGCACGACTATGGCGGTCATGTCCATCATCGACACATCGCGCATGTCGAGAATCACCACCCTTACCCGTCGATCGACATGCCGCAGTATCTTCAATGCCTTGTGGGCGGCGCCGAAGAACAACGGGCCGTTGACATCGTATACCGCAATGTCGTCGGACACCTCCACCTCGTGCGGGAAGGTGTGTCCATCGGGCATCCACAGACGTGTTTCGGTGAGATCGATGGAACGCTTGATGAACAGCATTGCGGCCAGAACCATTCCCGCGGCCACCGCCAGCACCATGTCGAAAAGCACCGTGAGCAGGAACACGGTCACGAGAACGATCCTGTCACCCGCCGGCGCCACCCGCAGGATTCTCGTGAAATGCCGGGCCTCGCTCATGTTCCATGCCACCACGAGCAGCAGGGCGGCGAGCGCGGCCAGCGGGATTCTGCCCAGCAGTGTCGCCAGGCTCACGACGGCCATCAGCACGACGGCCGCGTGCACGACGGCCGCGATCGGTGAGCTCGCACCGGCGCGGATTCCCGTCGCCGTCCGCGCGATCGCCGCGGTCGCCGGTATGCCGCCGAGGAACGGTGCGACAACATTGCCCAACCCCTGCCCGATCAACTCGGCGTCCGGATCATGGCGCGTGCCGGCCATGCCATCAGCGACGACGGCACACAGCAGCGATTCGATGGCGCCGAGCATGGCAATCGCGAAGGCGGGGCCGGCCAGGGCATGAACCAGCGTGAAATCCAGCCCGACCGGCTCACCGGACGCATCGGGCAGGTTCCAGGGCCAGGCAAATGACGGCAACGCCGGAGGAATGCCGGACCCGCTCACGCCGTCCAGTGTCCAGGAGAACTCCGAGCCGATGGTCGCCACCTCGAAGTCGGGCAACAGCCCCCCGAGTGCGGCGACGACGGAGCCGACGACGAGAGCCACCAGATGGCGCGGCAGGTTGATGCCCGCAAGCGGCCACAAAATCAGTACGGCAAGTGTCACGGCCCCGACCGCGAAGGTGTCGACCTGGACATCCGGCAGGGCCAGGAGCAGCGCCTGTACCTTGGCGAGATAGGTACCCTCGAGTGTCGCCAGGGGCAATCCCAGGAAATCCTTGAGCTGGATGGTCGCGATGACCACCCCGATGCCCGCGGTGAAACCAATGGTGATCGGATAGGGGACAAGCTCGATGAAGCGACCCAGGCGGCCCAGCCCCATCGCCACGAGAATCAATCCCGACATCACCGTGGCGACGAGGAGCCCGCCGAGACCGAACTGCTGGGTCACCGGCAGCAGGATCACCACGAATGCGGCCGTCGGTCCCGTCACGTTGACCCGGGAACCTCCCGCCAGCGCCGCGACCGTGCCGGCGATGATGACCGTGTACAGGCCATGCTGGGGTGGCGCGCCCGAGGCGATGGCCAGCGCCATGGCGAGTGGCAGGGCGACAATGCCGACTGTCACGCCGGCCAGTACGTCGGCACGCAGCCGGCCCCGGTCATATCCCTCCGCGAGGACGTCGCGCAGGCCTGCGCCGACGCGCGGAAGCGAGACAACTGGCCAGTACGGCAAGACCGAACTCCGATTGGGGGGAATGGATCGCCGAGGGCGCGGCGCATTATACGTCATGCTGATTCGCATTCGACTGCCACCGCTTGTGCGGACGGTCCCGTCGATTGTCGATCATGCGGCCGTCGCCGGGAGCTTTCCCGCCGGGCCGTCGTGAGCGACAACGTGGCTGTCGCGCGCGGGCAAGCGGCCGGAACCGGTTACACTATCCTGACCGATTTCATTCCCGTGCCGTCTTTCCGGACGGTACGGCAATTCCGATGGGAGTGATCCATGGCCGAAATCATCGACGGCAAGGCCTTTGCGGCCGATCTGCGTGAACGCGTCGCCCGCCAGGTCGGGGCATTGAAGTCCGGGCACGACATCACGCCCGGCCTGGCGGTGGTGCTGGTCGGCGAGAACCCCGCCAGCGAGGTCTATGTTCGCAACAAGGGCAAACAGACCATCGAAGCCGGCATGGAATCGTTCGAGTACCGGCGCGATGCCTCCATCCCGGAGCGGGAACTGCTCGATCTGGTCGAGGAACTGAACGACGACGACCGGGTCAATGGCATCCTGGTGCAGCTGCCGCTTCCGGACCACATCGACTCGGACAAGGTCCTGGCCGCGATCGACCCCGACAAGGACGTGGACGGCTTCCATACCGTCAATGTCGGCCGCCTCTGGACCGGCCTGCCGGGCCTGGTGCCCTGCACACCGCTGGGCTGCAAGATGCTTCTGAAGGATCAGTTGGGCGACCTGTCGGGAAAACACGCCGTGATCGTCGGCCGTTCGAACATCGTCGGCAAGCCGATGGCCGCGTTGCTGCTGCGCGAGCACTGCACCGTCGAGATCGCGCATTCGCGCACCACCGACCTGGCCGGAGAAGTCCGGCGCGCGGACATCGTGGTGGCCGCCGTCGGCCGGCAGGAGATGATTCCGGGCGACTGGATCAAGCCGGGCGCGACCGTGATCGACGTCGGCATCAACCGCATCCCGACCGATGACGGCAAGACCCGCCTCGTGGGCGATGTCCACTTCGAATCGGTGGAGCCGGTCGCCGGCGCCATCACGCCGGTGCCCGGTGGCGTCGGGCCGATGACCATTGCCTGCCTGCTCAACAACACGGTCGAGGCCACCTGCCTGCAGCGCGGGGTGGACGTACCGGACGCCTGAGCCGGACCGATGACGACTTCCGGATCGGCCGGCGATACCGCCCTGGACGCCGGCCGGGAGTGGCTCGCAACCCTGCCGCGGGCGGCGGTCGCGCATGCCGAGCGCGGCGAGGCACCACTTGCCGCGGTCGAGGCGCTGCTGCACGCGCTCGGCGACCCGCATGAACGCCTGCAGGTCGTCCATATCGCCGGCTCCAAGGGCAAGGGGTCGACCGCGCTCTACATCGAGGCGCTGCTGAACGCCTGCGGCCGACGAACCTTCACCTTCACCTCGCCCCACCTCGAGCACTGGACCGAGCGCCTGCGCATCGACGGCGAGGAAGTGAGCGCAGAACGGGGCCTGCAGGCGCTGCGGGCAGTACAGCAGGCGCAACGGGACACCGGCATCACGCCGGGCTTCTTCGAGGCACTGACCGTGGCGGGCCTGTGGCTGGCGGCGCAATGCGGCGCCGACTGGGCCGTGATCGAGGCCGGTGTGGGCGGGCGCGCCGATGCGACCAATGTCGTCCGGCCCCGGGTCGCGGTCATGACCGGCGTCGAACTGGAGCATACCGACCGGCTCGGGTCGACCCTCGAGGCCATTGCCCGCGAGAAGGCCGGCATCGTCAAGCCGGGCGTGCCGTTGCTGGCGCCGGTCCTGCCGCAGGCGCTCGACGCAATCCTCGCCGAGGCCGCTGACCGGGCCGGCAGCGATTTCACGCGCCTGCGGCGGCATGGCGGGCGGGCACGCCCGGTCGATTCGGGCGAAGCCGGCTGGTATTTCGATGGCCGCGGTCTGTCCGTCGGCGGTGCCGGCTGGTCTGTCCGGACTCCCTTCACGTCCGCCGGCGACCACATGGCCGGGAATGCGGCCCTCGCCCTGGCGACGGTCGCGCGCCTGGGCATTACCTCGCAGGAGGCACTGCAGCAGGCCGCGCGCAGGCTTGCCTCGCTGGCGCTGCCCGGACGCATGGAAATCCTGTCGGAACTGCCCCGGGTGATGGCCGACGGAGCCCACACCCGCGCCTCCGCCGAAGCGCTGGCCGAGGCGGTTCGCCGGCTGCAGTTCCCGCGAATGCACCTGTTGCTGTCGCTGACCGCCGGCAAGGACGTCGCGGCCGTGCTCGAGCCGCTGCTGCCAATGGCCAGCGCCATTACCGTCACCCGCGCCGACCCGGACTGGTCGATGCCGGCGGAGCAGCTCGCGGCCGCCATCCGGCAGTATCCCGGCGCGCCACCGATCCGGCTCGAGCCGGACCCCGGCACGGCCCTTGCGCATGCCTGCAACGACCGGCCGGGGGAGACGCTGGTTCTCGCCACCGGCTCGGTCTACCTCGCCGGCGTCGCGAGGGCCCTGTTCCGTACGAAAGCGCGCTGACCGGCCGATCGGGAGGCGGTCTGAAGGATTGACGCCACCGGCCTCTTGAGCCAAAGTTGCGCCGGGACGGGTCCGGACGACATATAACATCAAGATCCGAGCCTGCGCGTACAAGCAGTCAGGAGAACTGTAACGCCAGCGCACAGGGCCTGACACTGCCTTCCTGATACTGCCTGCAAGGGGAGCAATAGCGTGATACAAGACAACAATCCAGACGATCCGAATGCGGATGTCGTAATCGACACCAATTACGAGGTGGGCCAGGACAACGTCCGTCCCCTCGGCCTGGATTTGCACAATCCAGTTTTCTTCATCACCTCCCTCGGTACCGTGCTGTTCGTGGTACTGGCGATACTCTTTCCCGAGCGCGGCTCCGAGGTACTGACTGCGACCCGGACCTGGCTCGAGAGCACGTTTGACTGGGTGTACCTCGGTGCAGCCAACATCTTCGTGATCTTCTGCCTGTACCTGCTGATAGCGCCGGTCGGCCGAATCCGCCTCGGCGGCAAGGAGGCGAGGCCCGAGTTCAGCACGCTCGGCTGGTTCGGCATGCTGTTCGCCGCCGGCATGGGCATCGGCCTGATGTTCTTCGGTGTGCTGGAGCCGGTGACCCACTTCCTGTATCCGCCGCTCGGCGCGGAGGGCGGAACCGAGGCCTCCCGCGGTCTCGGCCTCGCGGCCACGATCTTCCACTGGGGCCTCCATCCCTGGGCGATCTACGGCGTGGTGGCGGTCACGCTGGCCTTCTTCAGCTACAACTTCGGCCTGCCGCTGACCATCCGCTCCGCGTTCTTCCCGGTCTTCGGGGACCGCGTCTGGGGCTGGTTCGGTCATGTCATCGACATCCTGGCCGTGTTCGCCACGCTGTTCGGCCTGGCGACCTCGCTGGGCATCGGCGCGGAGCAGATCGCCGGCGGACTCGACCAGTTGTTCAACATTCCGGCATCCAACACCACGCTGGTCGTGCTGATCCTTGCCATCACGGGCCTCGCGCTCATTTCGGTGATGCTCGGCATCCACGCGGGCGTTCAGCGCCTCAGCGCCATCAACATGATCCTGTTCGCGGCCCTCGGTGTGTTCGTCCTGTTTGCCGGCGCCACGATCGACATCCTGGTCAGCACCGTGACGTCCACGGGCGGATACATCGCCAACGTACTCCCGCTCAGTAACTGGATCGGCCGTGAGGACACCGACTTCATGCACGGCTGGACGGTGTTCTACTGGGCATGGTGGATCTCCTGGTCGCCGTTCGTCGGCATGTTCATTGCCCGGGTCTCCTATGGTCGCACCGTGCGCGAGTTCATCTTCTGCGTGCTGATCGTGCCGGTGCTGGCGTCCATCCTGTGGATGAACATCATGGGCGGCTATGCCATCGACCAGTACCTGAAGGACGGCTACGAGGGCGTGACCGAGCTGGTCTCCACCTGGCAGCCCGAACTGTCGGTCTACGCGATGCTCGAGCCGCTGCCGTTGACGGGCCTGACCTCCTTCGTCGCGGTCGTGCTGGTGGCGATCTTCTTCGTTACCTCCTCGGACTCCGGCTCGATCGTGGTCGACACGATCACCGCCGGCGGCAAGACCGATGCCCCGGTCGCGCAGCGCGTGTTCTGGGTGCTGTTCGAGGGTCTCGTGGCCATCGCCCTGCTGCTCGGCGGCGGTATCGCCGCCCTGCAGGCCGCGGCCATCGCCCTCGGCTTCCCGTTCGCGATCGTGCTGCTCGTGATGGCCGGATGCACGGCATTCGCGATGAACAAGGAAGCACCGAAGTACAAGCCCGCGAGCTGACTGCTCTGACGGGCATCCTGTCGTACCTGAAGCCCCGCCCCGCGCGGGGCTTTTTTATGGGGATCATCGCCACCTTGTGTGGGTCGGGCATGGCGAGACCACTGATGAGCAATAACCCCGAAGGCACCGAAAGGGTCGATCGGGATGGATGGAAGCGGACCGGCCTGCGAACTCCACCCGTACCGGCACTGCACCGTTCGTTCGCGACTGACGCCGCTCCCACAATCTTCCTTTCGGTGTATTCGGTGCGTTCAGTGTCTTCGGTGTTCCGCTGTTTGCCGGTGCTCCTGAAAATTCGGATGCAGGAATGAGCACCCACACAAGATGGCGAAGAGCCTTTTATGGTAATTTCCGGGTTCCCGCCGTGCGTGACGACAGACACCTGCAACGAAAAGGCGGACAATGGCACAAACCAATGACTCCGTGACCGATCGTGAACGGATCGCCGCAACCGAATTGTGGCAACCGCTGGATACCGACGTCATCGAAGCCCTCGTCGAGTCGGGCGAGAAGATGATCCTCGAAGCCGGCAGGCATCTGTTCCGACCCGGCGACACCTATCACAAGCGCATCTACCTGCACCTGGAGGGCGAGCTGAAGCAGACCTCGTCCAATGGTGATGTCCGCCTTGCCCAGCCCGGCGACATCATCGGCCTGGCGAGCTATCTCGATGGCGACAATTACCGTTCCATGGTTGAGGCCGTCTCCGCCTGCCGCCTGCTCGCGGTGCCGGCGAACGAGGTCGGCCGGCTGGAACGCGAATCGCCGGGATTCTTCGAGGCCATCAACCGCGCGCTCGCGGCACGCATGCGCAAGGCACGCCAGGTCCGCGAGACCGCCCGCGGCGTCCTTGCCCGGCCCGTACGCGAATTCATGCGCAGCGCCGTCGCGACCTGCTCGAGCGATACCACCATTGCCCAGGCGGGACGGATCATGGACGAGCGCCAGATCGGCAGTCTCGGTGTCGTCGACGACAATGACCGGCTCCTCGGCCTGGTCACGCCGATGAGCCTGCTGAATGCCCTGATCGGGAATGAAACCGGCGCCGACGACCCCGTGCGGAGCACGGACTGCCAGGAGCTGATCTTCGTTACCCAGGAAACGCCACTCTGGCAGGTGGAGCAACTACAGCGGCGTCATCGCGTGCGCGAGATCGTCGTCATGGACGACAATGAATCGCCGATCGGCATCATTTCCCAGACCGATCTGCTGCAGGCACTGGCGAGGCCCCCCTACACCCTCGATGCGGAAATCCAGTCCGCGCGGGATATCGAGACCCTGGTCGAACTTCGGGACCGGATTCCGATCGCGGCCAGACGCGTGCACGAGACCCATCGCAACGTCGGCATGGCCGTGCGCGCCCTTACCGAGATGCATCTGGATCTGCAGCATCGCCTGATCGAACTGATCCTGGAACAGATGTATCGCGAGGGCCTGGGCCGGCCGCCCGGTCGCTTCGCAGTCATCATAATGGGATCGGGCGGTCGCGGCGAGATGCTGCTGCGTCCGGACCAGGACAACGGAATGATCCTCGATGACAATCTCGACGAGACGGGCCTGAAATGGTTCGAGGAATTCGCCCAACGCCTCAACCCCGAGCTGGATCGCATCGGCTACCGCCTCTGTCCGGGCGATGTGATGGCCCGCAATCCGGAATATCGTCGAACCCTGTCGAGCTGGCGCGAGAAGCTGTCGAACCTGATTCGCAATCCGGGACGCAAGGAGGCGCGCCTGGCGAATATCGTGCTCGATTTCTCGACATTGTATGGCAGCGACAACCTGACCATGCAACTGCGATCGCACCTGAACAGCGAACTCGCCAACGATCAGGGAAAAATGCTGTTCCGGAGGATGGTGAGCGACGATGCCGATATCAGCCAGCCGCTCGGGCTCTTCAATCGCTTCATCACGAGTTCGTACAAGGGCAGCCAGGTAATCGACTTGAAGAAAACCGGCATGCGGATCATGGTCGACTCAATACGGGTATTTGCCCTGCGTGAGGGCATAAGCCGATGCAAGACGCTGGAGCGAATTGCCTCATTGCAACGACTGGGCATATTCGATGCCGATTTCATCGAGACCATACGCATCGCATTCGAGGAGCTCCAGGATCTCCTGCTGACGCATCAGCTCGCCCAGGTTGAAAAGGGGGAAACACCCGATCCTCTCATCCGCATGGAAAGGCTCTCGAGCCACGATCGTGAACGCTTGCGGGTATCCCTGCGCGCCGCGCGACGCATGCGGGAACACTGCCAGTACACGTTCGGCATCATACTGCACCGCTGAATCGACGATCGATGTCGTTCAAACAGCTTCATCTGGAATTGCGGGAAATCCGGGAAGCAGTAGCGGCTGCATGCCGGCGTCGGCTGCGCCGGCCACGTCCTCCCGATCACCGGCGCGCACGCGAACTGTGCATGCATTTCGATCTCGAACGCGTGTTGTCGACACCGCTGCGGAAAGCCCGCATTGTCGTTCTGGACACGGAGACCACCGGTTTCCAGGTCTACGCCGGCGACGAGATTGTCGAGATCGCCCTGATTGAATACATTGGCCTTCGACGCACGGGACGGGAATTTCGTTCACGCATCCATCCGGGCATTTCCATCCCGCCGAGCAGCACGGAAATTCACGGTATCGGCGATGAGGATGTTGCCGACGCACCGAAGATCGATGAAAGAATCGACGAGATAGTGGAATTCATCGGCCATTCCGTACTGGTCGGCCATCACGTGGGATTCGATCTGAGGTTTGTCAACCGCGTGACGCAAAGAATGTTCGATTGCCGATTGCCGCAACCCACTGTTGACACCATGGTGCTGTTCCTGGCCATGAGCGGCCAACTCGGTCATTACAGCCTTGATGAGGTCGCGGAGGCCTGCGGAATATCCATTCATGATCGCCACAGTGCCCGCGGTGATGCGGTTGCCTGTGGAGAGATCTGCATGCATCTGATCCAGAAGCTGTTGCCATCGAACGCCAGGGTGGAAGACCTGGTATCAATCAGTGAACCAGTGCCCGAATACGGACCGGAATACCTGACCGAATTGCAGCAAAGGAAAAAATCCGGAAGACCGGAGCGGGACGACTGATGTCCGGACAACACCTTCACCCTGTGGCGGCATCACCTCCGGATCCCGGCCGACCATCATTGACAGCAGATCCGGAATAACGACGGGAGATTCAATCTTGCGCAGAGTTCTTCTCATTGCCCAGGGCACGCTTGACCGCCCCATGCTGAATATTGCCTCCATTGTGATCAGTGTCGCCATTACGCTGGGCCTGGGTATCGCGATCATCAGCCTGGGCTGGTCGGTCGGGATGACCATGGGCGCTCTCGTCGCACTGCTCATTGCCGTTGCGCTCATCAAGGGGCGATTCGGGGGGCCGCGGGAATTCCACGTGGAAAAACCCGCTGAAGGCGGGCCACTGCGTGTCACCGGCCGGTTCTCCAATGGAGAGATCCCGGCCGGGAAGCCGCGCGAGATCGCGCGCCTGGAGATGGCGGATGACCGGTTGGTATTCGAGACCGGGCCCCCCGACGACAGGAAATCGTTCCAGATCGAAGTACCCGCCTTCTCCGTGGAATCAATGACCATGCTGCATGACGAGATCGAGAGGCTGCAGGAATCCAGCCTCGACGGGATTCTCGACCGCTTCCGTTCCGGAGTACCCGGAATCAAGCTCTATGACGCGAAGCAGCTCGTGCTCCTGCGCTACGTACAGAAACCGAGTTACATGGCAATACTCTGGATCGTATCGGGGC
Source organism: uncultured Ectothiorhodospiraceae bacterium (assembly GCA_964478305.1). GTDB lineage: Bacteria > Pseudomonadota > Gammaproteobacteria > XJ16 > Halofilaceae > Halofilum. Next base: position 50,500 of record CAYZHJ010000002.1, on the reverse strand, counting down.
TCACCATGGCGGTACTGCTGCTGCTGGTATCGTTCCTTTCAGTCCCGTTGTGAAGACTCGAAAAAGGGCGCCCGTGGGCGCCCTTTCACGATACCGGACCGAAACGCGACCGCTCAGAACAATCCCTCGATGTGGCCGCTCTCGCCAATGCGTATGTGCGCGGCGGCGGGCACGCGCGGCAGGCCCGGCATGGTCATCACGTCACCGCAGACCACGACCAGGAATTCCGCCCCGGCCGACAGCCGGATCTCGCGAATGGTCACGGTGTGACCGGACGGCGCGCCCTTCCGGTTGGGATCGGTCGAGAATGACAGCGGCGTCTTGGCGATACAGACCGGGTAATGGCCGTAACCGGCTTCCTGCAACTGCTGGAACTGGTTCTTCACCTTGTCGTCGGCGTTGATCCCGGCCGCGCCGTAGAGTTCGGTGGCGACGGTCTCCACCTTGTCCCACAGCGGCATGTCGTCCGGATACAACACCTCGAATCGGCTCGGTTTCTCGTCGATGGTCCTGACCACCGTCCGTGCGAGTTCGGCCGCACCCTCGCCGCCATTGGCCCAGTGATCGGAGAGCACCACCTCCGTCCCCAGCTCGGCAACGCGCTCGCGCAGCGCCTCCAGCTCGGCTTCGGAATCGGCGCTGAACTTGTTGATCGCGACCACCGGTGCGACACCGAATTTCTGTACGTTGGCCACGTGTCGGAGCACATTGTCGGCGCCCTTCTTCACCGCCTCGACGTTCTCGGTCTTGAGATCCTCCTTGGCCACGCCACCGTGCATCTTGACCGCGCGAATGGTGGCGACAATGACGACTGCATCCGGCTTCAGACCGGACTTGCGACACTTGATGTCGAAGAACTTCTCCGCCCCCAGATCGGCACCGAAACCGGCCTCGGTGACGACATAGTCGGCCAGCTTCAACGCGGTACGAGTGGCCACGACGCTGTTGCAGCCATGGGCGATGTTGGCGAACGGACCACCATGGACGAAGGCGGGCGTGCCTTCCAGTGTCTGGACCAGGTTGGGACCGAGCGCATTCTTCAACAACACGGTCATCGCGCCCTCGGCCTGCAGGTCCCGTGCCCGGATCGGCTCGCGATCGCGAGTGTAGGCGACGATGATGTTGCCAAGCCGTTCCTGCAGATCGGCGAGATCACGAGCGAGGCAGAAGATCGCCATGACCTCGGAGGCCACGGTGATGTCGAAGCCGTCCTCGCGCGGGTAACCATTGCCGACCCCGCCCAGACTGTTGACCACGTGGCGCAGGGCCCGGTCGTTCATGTCGAGCACGCGCTTCCAGGTGACGCGACGCGCGTCGATCCCGAGCTCATTACCCCAGTGAATATGATTGTCCAGCATCGCGGACAGAAGATTGTGCGCCGAGGTGATGGCATGGAAGTCACCGGTGAAGTGGAGATTGATGTCCTCCATCGGCACGACCTGGGCATAGCCACCGCCCGCCGCGCCACCCTTGACGCCGAAACACGGACCCAGGGAGGGTTCACGCAGGCAGATGGCAGCCTTCTCCCCAACGTGGTTGAGCGCATCGCCTAGGCCGACGCTGGTGGTGGTCTTGCCCTCGCCCGCCGGCGTGGGCGTGATACCCGCCACCAGGATGAGCTTGCCGTCGGGGCGATCCTTCAGGCTCTCCGCGTACTCTAGATCCACTTTCGCCTTGACGTGTCCGTACGGCAGCAGGCCGTGGCCCTCGATGCCGAGCTTGTCGGCGATCTCGCCGATGTTCTGCAGCGTGGCACTGCGGGCGATCTCGATGTCGCTCTTCGGATTGGTATGCTGGTCACTGGCCATCGGTCTTGCTCCGAATCGGTTTATGGCGCGATTACTCGCTGTTTCTCCGCGGTGGTTACCGCAAATCACCAACGGCCACTCGCGGTGGCCGTCGGTCCGTAATCCGGCATCGGGTACCTGTCCCGATCCGTCATTCTCCGCCTCGGCCGTCAGGCAACGGCCAGACCGAATTCGTATGCGGCGTCCTCGAGCCAGAGGAACAGATAGTCGGCGAAGCTGCGCCGGACCACCAGATCGAACGAGGGCTCATCACCGCGATGGAGGATCAGCACACCCGCCTTCGCGACCAGGGTCTGGGCGCACTGTCCCTCGCCGAACGCGCGTGGATGAAGATCCAGTGTGCACCCCTTCTGCAGCAGTGCACGTGCGCCGGGTCCGCTGATGTTGACCGTGGTCAGGCCGCTTTCCAGCGCATTGACCGCGAAATGCTGTCCGGCCAGCGCATTCTCGAGCTGCTCGACCGCGTCGTGCTCGGAACCCGCCTGTACCGTCACGTACCATTCGTTCGGTCCCAGCCAGATCGCCGTGCAGCGATCGTTCTCGACGAAGGTGTTCGGCTCGGCCGGCAGATCGAGGCCGATCACTTGGCGCACGGCATCGCCGAAGGCGGTGTCGTCCATATCGCACCGCAGGTTGATGTAACCGAGGAACGGCTGCTCGCGCAGGGTCACGCCTGCTTCCACCGGAGATGCGCTGCGGCGCTCGTCGGTGATCCGCTCGACCAGCGGCGATTCCTGTCGAATCTGCTCAGACATTCTGACGCTTCCCCTCCGGATCGTAGAATACCGCACCAGTGATTTTCGCCTTCCGCACCCGGCCATCGGCCATGGGCGCATACACGATCTCGTCCATGCGCTCGCGGCCGCGCTTGACCAGCGCCAGCGCAATCGCATGCCCCATCGTGGCCGAGTAGTAGCTCGAGGTCACGTGACCCGCCAGCGGCACGGGTTTCGGCGCCTCGTTGGCGTCCGCGCTGTCGGTGAGCTGCGCCCCCTCCTGCAGCGGGTCGTTCGGATCGTCTGCCGGCACCAGTCCCACGAAGTGCTCGCGGTCCTCGCGCACGGCATCGGGCCGCGAGAGCGAGCGGCGGCCCAGATAGTCCTTCTGTTTCGAAAGAAGACCGTGCATGCCGAGATCCATCGGGTTGATGGAACCGTCGGTATCCTGGCCGGCGATGATGAATCCCTTCTCCGCGCGCAGAATGTGCATGGTCTCCGTGCCGTACGGCGTGATGCCGTGCGGTTGTCCCGCTTCCCAGACGGCATCCCATACGTGCTGGCCGTAATTGGCCGCCACGTTGATCTCGAAGCCGAGTTCGCCGCTGAAGCTGATGCGGAACACGCGCGCGGGCACGCCGGCCGCCTTGCCGTGCTGGAAGGTCATGAACGGGAAGGCCTCGTGCGAGAAATCGATGCCCTCGCAGACGGCCGAGACGACCTCGCGGCTCTTCGGGCCGGCGATCGAGATTGCCGCCCACTGGTCGGTGGTCGAGGTCAGGTACACCTTCAGATCGGGCCACTCGGTCTGCAGCCACTCCTCCAGCCAGGCGAGCACGCGCGCCGCGCCACCGGTAGTGGTGGTCATGTGGTAACGGTCCTCGGCGACACGCGCGGACACGCCGTCGTCCATCACCATGCCGTCCTCGCCCAGCATGATGCCGTAGCGGCAGCGGCCGACATCGAGCTTCTTCCAGCCATTGGTGTAGACGCGATTGAGGAACTCGGCGGCGTCGGGACCGCGCACGTCGATCTTGCCCAGCGTGGAGGCATCGAGGATGCCCACGGCGTTCCGGGTCGCCAGTACCTCGCGATCGAGCGACTGCTGCATGGTCTCGCCCGGTTGCGGGTAATACCACGGGCGTTTCCACTGCCCGACGTTCTCGAACAGCGCGCCGTGCGCAACATGCCACTGATGCATGGCCGTCTTGCGCACCGGCTCGAACCGCTCGTGGCCGATGTCCCGTCCCGCCAGGACACCGAACGTCACCGGCGTGTAGGCCGGGCGGAACGTGGTCGTGCCGACTTCGGCGAGGTCAGAGCCCAGTGCCTCCGCGGCGATGCCGGCGCCATTGATGTTGCCGAGCTTGCCCTGGTCGGTGCCGAAGCCCATGGCGGTATAGCGCTTGACGTGTTCGATCGAGCGATAGCCCTCGCGCACGGCCAGGAAGATATCGGCGGAAGTCTGGTCGTTCTGGATGTCGACGAACTGCTTGGGCGAGCGGGAAAGCGGCTTGCGCGTCGGCACGCGCCACATCGGCTGCAGGCGGAGATCCTCGTGCTTGCCGGTCGCGGGCACCTGTCCCTGGATATCCTCGTTGCCGAAACCCGCCGCTGCGGCGGCCGTTGCACCCGCCGACAGACCCTCTGTCAGACAACCGTCGAGCAGAAAATTGCCGCTGCAGGCGCCAGCGGTGCGGGTATTGGGCATGGCCCGGTCGGGCACGAGCGTCGCCAGCCTGTCGTCGTACCGGGTGGTCCCGCCGGGATGGCAATGCAGATGCACGGCCGGATTCCAGCCGCCCGAGCTCGCCAGCAGATCGCACTCGATGGTCTCGACATCGCCGTAGACGCCGTCACCCCGACTGTTGAGCTGCATGACCTTCACGCCGGTCAGATGCTGCCCGCCCGTGGTGTCCACCACGGCATGCCCCGACAGGATGCGGATTTCCTCCTTGCGCACGCGGTCGACCAGCAGTCCCTTCGGTTCCGGCCGCACATCGACCACCGCCTCGACCTTCACGCCGTGATCGTCGAGATCCAGCGCGGTCTGGTAGGCACTGTCGTTGTTGCAGAACACCACGGCCCGGCTGCCGGGTGTCACGGCATAGCGATTGATGTAGGTCGACACGGCCGATGCGGTCATGATCCCCGGACGATCATTGTTGCAGAACACCAGCGGCCGCTCGATGGCCCCGGTTGCGAACACGATCTGCCGGGCACGCACGCGCCACTGGCGCTGCCGCGGCAGGCGCGGATCCGGCGAGCTCGGACCGAGATGATCGGTTACCCGCTCCAGCAGCGAGATGAAGCCGTGATGATAGTGACCGAACGCCATCGTCCGCGGCAGCAGCGTGACCTCGGGCAGTTGCTCCAGCTCGCGCACGGTTTCCCGGACCCACTCGACAGCCGGCTTGCCGTCGATGAACTCGCGGCTGCCTGTCAGGCTGCCGCCGAACTCGTTCTGCTCGTCACAGAGGATGACGCGGGCGCCGCGGCGGCCCGCCTCCAGTGCCGCCGACAGGCCGGCCGGACCGGCGCCGACCACCATCACGTCGCAGTGGCGGTTGGTCTTCTCGTAGCGATCCGGATCGGGCTCCGAAGGCGCCGTGCCGAAACCGGCAGCCTTGCGTATGCGCGGTTCGTAGAGGCTGTGCCAGAACTTCCGTGGCCACATGAACGTCTTGTAGTAGAACCCGGCCGGCAGCAGCGGCGCGAAGTACTGGCTGACCGCCGCCAGGTCGAAGCGCACACTCGGCCAGCAATTGACGCTTCTGACCTCCATGCCATCGTACAGCTCGACTTGGGTGGCGCGCAGATTCGGGATCGTGGCCGCGCCGCGACCGACCTGCACGAGCGCGTTCGGATCCTCGGCGCCGGCACCGACGATGCCGCGCGGCCGGTGCAGCTTGAAGCTGCGGCCGATCAGCGAAATGCCGTTGGCCAGCAGGGCCGATGCGACGGTATCGCCGGCATACCCCTGCAACTGTCGGCCGTCAAGAGTGAAGGTCAACGGCCTGTCACGATCGATGCGACCGCCCTCCTTCAGCCGGTTCGACTGACTCACTGCTCACCTCCCGGCGGCTGCTCGCCCATCCTGTAGAACGCCTTGAACTCGTAGGTCTCGGTATCGCGCACCGCGTTGAACCAGCGGCGGCAGCCTGCCGTGTGCACCCACCGCTCGTGATGGGTGCCGCGCGGATTGGTGCGCATGAAGAGATACTCCGCCCATTCCGCATCGGTCAGTGCATCGGGATCCTTCGGCCGCTCGATGTGCGCCTCGTGGCCGTAGCTGAATTCGGTTTCGTCGCGCCAGCCGCACCAGGGACACTTGATGTACAGCATGATCGAATCTCCTCAGTGCGCCACGCCGGCAGCGCCGTGCTCGTCGATCAGGGCACCCGTCTCGAACCGCTTGATGCTGAAGGCGGCATTGAGCGGATGCGGCTCGTCGTTGGCGATGGTGTGGGCGAAGCACCAGCCGGAACCGAGGGTCGACTTCCAGCCTCCCGTGCCCCAGCCGCAATTGAAGTACATGCCCTCGATGTCGGTTTTCGTCACCAGTGGCGAGGCATCCGGGCAGGTATCGACACAGCCGGCCCAGTGACGCAGCAGCCGCAGGCGGCTGACGATCGGGTACAGCTCGACCAGCGCGGACAGCTGCTCCTCGATGGTCACCAGAGAGCCGCGGTGACCGTAGCCGTTGTACTTGTCGATACCGGCGCCGATCACGAGCTCGCCCTTGTCGGACTGGCTGATGTAGACGTGCACCGCACCGGACATGACCACCGTGTCGATAACCGGCTTGATCGGCTCCGATACCAGCGCCTGCAGCGGATGCGACTCGATCGGCAGGCGCATGTCCACCATCGAGGCAATCACACCGGAGTTCCCGGCGGTCACGGCGGCGACCTTGTTCGTCTCGATGGACCCTTTCGTGGTCTCCACGCCGACGATGCGGTTGTTTTCGCGCCGGATCCCGGTCACCTCGCACTGCTGGATGATGTCGATACCGAGATCGTCACAGGCGCGCGCCATGCCCCAGGCCAGCGCGTCATGGCGGGCGATGCCGCCACGCGGCTGATAGGAGGCACCGAGCACCGGGTAGCGGGTGTTGGTCTCGGAGATGTTGATGATGGGGACAAGCTTCTTGACTTCCTGCGGATTGAGCACGACACCATCGACGCCGTTCAGACGGTTGGCGTTCACGCGCCGATGGATGCCCCGCATGTCCTGCAGGTTGTGGCCCAGGTTCAGCACGCCACGCTGGCTGAGCATCATGTTGAAGTTGACTTCCCGGGTGATGCCTTCCCAGAGCTTCAGTCCCTTCTCGTAGATGCCCGCTGAATCGGTCCAGAGATAATTGGAGCGGATGATGGTGGTGTTGCGGCCGGTATTGCCGCCGCCCAGCCACGCCTTCTCCAGCACGGCGATATTGCGGATGCCGTGCTCCTTCGCCAGATAGTACGCGGTCGACAGGCCGTGACCGCCGCCACCGATGATCACGACATCGTAGTGCTTCTTCGGCTCCGGGCTGCGCCACGCTTCCCACCAGTTCTCGTGATGACTCAGCGCATTCCGCGCCAGACTGAAGATCGAGTATCTTTTCATGCCGGATCCGCCCCTCGGGATCTTGCCGCCGTCGTTCAGCGGTACAAACGCACGCGGGCCGCTGCGCGGCCCGCGACGGTGAGTTCGTTCACGTCAGCCGTTGTAGACCGGGAACCGCGCGCACAGCTCCTGCACCTTGTCGCGCACGCCGGTGATGACGGTCTCGTTGTCCATATCCTCGATGACATCGCACATCCAGTGGGCGATGTCCGTGAACTCCTGCTCGCCGAAACCGCGCGTGGTGCCCGCGGGCGTGCCGATGCGCAGGCCACTGGTCACGAACGGCGGCTGTGGATCATTCGGAACGGCGTTCTTGTTCACCGTGATGTGCGCCCGCCCCAGCGCCGTGTCCGCATCCTTTCCGGTCACGCCCTTGGGCGTGAGATCGATCAGGAACAGATGATCATCGGTGCCGCCGGAGACGATCTTGAGACCACGGTCCAGGAAGACATTGCACATGGTCCTGGCGTTGTCGACCACGCGCTGCTGGTACTCCTTGAAACCGGGCTCCAGTGCCTCCTTGAACGCGACCGCCTTGGCCGCGATGACGTGCATCAGCGGACCGCCCTGCATGCTCGGGAACACACTGGCATTGAACTTCTTGCCCAGTTCCGGATCGCGCGAGAGGATGACGCCGCCACGCGGACCGCGCAGCGTCTTGTGCGTGGTCGAGGTGACGACATCGGCGACCGGCACCGGGTTCGGATAGATACCCGCCGCGACCAGGCCGGCGACATGTGCCATGTCGACCAGGAAGTACGCACCGACCTCGTCGGCAATGTCGCGGAACTTCTGCCAGTCGATGATGCGCGAATAGGCGGAGAAGCCGGCGATGATCAGCTTCGGCTGATGTTCGCGGGCGAGCTCGGCAACTTCTTCATAGCGGATCTCGCCGGTTTCGTCGTCGATGCCGTACTGCACGGCCGTGTAGTTCTTGCCGGAGAAGTTCACGTGCGCGCCGTGGGTCAGATGACCGCCGTGCGCCAGGCTCATGCCGAGGATGGTGTCGTGCGGCTTCAGCAGCGCCGTGTAGACGGCGGCATTGGCCTGCGATCCGGAATGCGGCTGCACGTTGGCGTAGTCGGCCCCGAAGAGTTGCTTCACGCGCTCGATGGCCAGTTCCTCGGCCACGTCCACGTACTCGCAACCGCCGTAGTAACGCTTGCGCGGATAGCCCTCGGCATACTTGTTGGTCAGCACGGAACCCTGCGCCTCGAGCACGCGCGGGCTGGCGTAGTTCTCGGAGGCGATCAGCTCGATGTGCTCCTCCTGGCGGCGTCGTTCCGCATCGATGGCCGCAGCCAGCTCGTCATCGAAACCGGCAATGGTGTCATTCTTGCTGAACATCCACTTCTCTCCCGCAGCCGGGGCACCCGTTCTCGTGCCCGAACGTTGATCGCACCCGTGTGCCGTGTCGCCGCGCGGGCGAACACGTGACCGGCACGCAAACGACTTATTATACGATGAAGGTCGCCAAGCTTACACGGGCACCGCCCCGCAACTTGCCCGCCCACGACCCGACCTTGCCTTGACGCGACGACGCCCCGGGGGCGGCCCGGTTTGCCGTTCCAGCGGCGGCTCGCGGCCTCACCATGTGGCCGTTTCGGATTCGTCCATTCCCACGCGGCGGCCGTCATCGAGACGGCGAAACCAGTGCCACGCCACTCTCGGCGCGGCTCCGTCGACATTCGGTGCACCGATGCCCGCGGCCGCATCGCGGATGTCCATCGAGCGCAGTTCCAGGCTGTAGCGGGAGGCACCGGAGCGATTGGGAACACTCGCATGCAGGTGCGCACCGGAAAAGACGAGCACATCGCCCGGTTCGATCACCACCGGCAGCCACTCGGCCCGATCCAGCGGTTCGAGGGGCTCGGGAACATTGCGGCAGGCAGGCTCCCTGCCCGCCTCGCGCGCGGCACGGATCTCCGCCCGGATCGCATCCAGATCCCAGTCGGCACTGTCGTTGGCCACCGGTCGATCCCACCACGCCGGGAAGAAGGCGATCGTGCGCTCCGGCGTGACCGGGAAGATCGGTGCCCACCAGTTGATCTGCTGATAGACGTTCGATCCCCAGGTATCGCGGTGCGCTCCCAGCGTATGGCGCGGATCCGGGACCGGATCCTCGTCGTGCGGCTGACAGCGGAGGTTGACCACGTCGGCGGCCGTGCGTCCCGCATCGAACCCGAAGTCCCGGAACAGGGCCGTCATCAGTTTGCGGGCCTCGCCGTCGCGCTTGTACCGCGCCCGCAGATCGGCCGCGCGCCGGTCCCATTCCCCGCGCCCGAGCGGGAACTGGGCACGGGCCGGGTCCCCGCTCTCGAATGCCGCGCAGAGCACGTCCCGGAAATACCCGACGAGGTCATGCATTGCCTGCACGTTGCGCACCACCAGCAGGTCGCCTGCATAGATCCGGCGCCGGAGCCGGTCCGGCAGTGGCGTGCTGGCAAGGAACTGAAGCGCGGACATGGACGGATTCGCCCTCGCTGGATCGATCAATGCCGGGCGCGCCTCGATGGCCGCCGCGGGCAATCCCGGGCCGCCGGCATGGCTCGCCGGGGATCGCGGGCAGTATACTCGCGGGTCGCGCCATCGGAGAAATCATGTCCAGCCTGCTTATCCGCAATGCCCGCGTCGTCAACGAGGGACGCATCGACGAGGCCGATGTGCTGCTCGAGCAGGGTCGCATCGCCGCGATCGGGGGCGATCTCGGCGACCGCTCGGCCCGCCGGAGCCTGGATGCGGCCGGACGCTGGCTGCTGCCCGGCCTGATCGACGACCAGGTCCATTTCCGCGAACCGGGACTGGAACACAAGGCCGACATCGCCAGCGAATCCGCCGCGGCGGTCGCCGGCGGCATCACGAGCTTCTTCGAGATGCCGAATACCCGGCCGCCGACGATCACGATCGATGCGCTGGAGGACAAGTATCGTCGCGCCGAGGGGCGCTCCCGGGCCAATTACGCCTTCTACCTGGGCGCCACGCACGAAAACCTGGAGGTACTGACGGGGGTCGACACGGGCACGATACCCGGCATCAAGATCTTCATGGGTTCTTCCACCGGCAACATGCTGGTGGACGATCCGGAGGTACTGGCGCGGATCTTCGCCGCCATGGACATCCCGATCGCCACGCACTGCGAGGACACGCCGACGATCCGGGCGAACGAGAAACGGTTCCGACAACGGTACGGCGACGCGCTGGAGACCCGCCACCATCCCGAAATCCGAACCCACGAGGCCTGCTGGCAGTCCAGTTCGTTCGCGGTCGAACTTGCCCGGAAGCACGGCGCGAAACTGCATGTACTGCACCTGACCACGGCGCGAGAGATGAGCCTGTTCGAGCCCGGCCCGATCGGGACCAAGCAGATCACGGCCGAGGCCTGCATTCATCACCTGATGTTCGACGATCGCGATTACGCGGCCCTGGGCAACCGCATCAAGTGCAACCCGGCGATCAAGACCGCCGAGGACCGCGAGGCCCTGCTCGCCGCCCTGCGCGAGGACCGCATCGACATCCTGGCGACCGATCATGCGCCGCACACGCTGGCGGAAAAGGAAGTCCCGTATCCCGAAGCGCCTGCCGGGCTGCCGCTGGCCCAGGAGTTCCTGCCGGCGCTGCTCGATCTGGTCAGTCGCGAGGCACTGACGATCGAGCAGGTGGTGGAAAAGGCATGCCACAATGTCGCCCGCCGCTTCGGCGTGGTCGAACGCGGCTTCGTGCGCGAGGGGTTCTGGGCCGACCTGGTCCTGGTCGACCCGGATGCCCCCACTGTCGTCAGCGACGAGACCGCCCTGTCGAAATGCGGCTGGTCGCCGTTCGCCGGCCGCACCCTCCAGGGCCGCGTGGACGCCACCATCGTGTCCGGCGAAATCGCCTGGCAGGACGGATACCTGCGTGATGTCGTCGCCGGTCGACGCATCGCCTTCGATCACTGATCCCGGGAGTACGTGACGTGTTCCGCCCGTTCCGGATCCTGCTGCTCGCCCTGACAGCCACCGTTGCCCATGCCGGCGACGATGTCCCGCTCGAATTCGAGGGCGAGCTGATCCAGGGAGCGATCGTCATCGGACGCACCGATCCGCAGGCGAACGTGCGCTTCGACGATCGACCGCTGCGGGTCGGCCCGGACGGTCATTTCGTCATCGGCTTCGACCGCAACGCGCCCGTGAAGCAGTCGCTGGCAGTGACGCTGCCTGCCGGTCGTCGCATCGAGCGCGAACTGGAGATTGCACGGCGCGATTACGACATCCAGCACATCGACGGCCTCAAGCCGGAACAGGTGAGTCCGCCACCCGAGGCCATCGAGCGCATCCTGCGCGACGTGGAGATCGTGAAGAAGGCGCGCGAGCGCGACGATCCGCGCCAGGATTTCCTGCAGGCGTTCCGCTGGCCGGTCACCGGCCGCATCACCGGCGTCTACGGCAGCCAGCGCGTGCTGAACGGCGAGCCGAAGCGGCCGCACTACGGCATCGACATCGCCGCCCCGGCCGGCACCGTCGTGCGCGCGCCCGCCGCCGGGATCGTCACGGTCGCGGAACCCGACATGTACTACTCCGGCGGCACCATCGTGCTCGATCACGGTCACGGACTGTCATCGGCCTTCCTGCACATGCGCAGTCTTTCGGTCGAGGTCGGCCAGCGGATCGAACGCGGCGAGCCGCTGGGCGAGGTCGGCGCCACCGGCCGCTCGACCGGCGCCCATCTGGACTGGCGCATGAACCTGTTCGAACGACGGCTGGATCCCCGCTTCCTGGTGGGGCCGATGCCGGAGGAGGTGGCGGATGAGTCCTGAGCCCCCGGCATCGCTGCGGGAACTGGAAACCGAACCGGCCGGGAAATCGCGTCCCTGGTCCGAGCTGCGCGCGGCGCTCCGCTTCGACAGCGACGGCCTGATCCCGGCCATCGCGCAGCAGCACGACAGCGGCGAGGTACTGATGCTGGCCTGGATGAATGCCGAGGCACTCGACGAGACCCTCGCCAGCGGCAGGGCCGTGTACTGGTCGCGCTCGCGTGGCCGCCTGTGGCGCAAGGGCGAGTCTTCCGGCCAGGTACAACGACTGGTCGAGCTTCGCATCGACTGCGACGGGGATACCCTGCTGCTGCTGGTGGACCAGACCGGTCCCGCCTGTCATACCGGGCGCCGGAGCTGCTTCTTCCATCGTACCGACGGCGTACGGAGCGAGATTCTCACCGATCCACTGATCGCACCGGAAACGCTCTACGGTGACGACGACGAGAAACGGTAGGCGGCCTCCGAGCAGGTATTTCATGACGATCCAACTGCACAACACGCTCACGCGCCGCAAGGAATCGTTCGCCCCGGCCGATCCGCAACGGGTCACCATGTACGTGTGCGGCCCGACCGTCTACAACCTGATCCACATCGGCAATGCCCGGCCGGTGGTGGTGTTCGATGTGCTGTTTCGCCTGCTGCGCGCGCACTATCCGGGGGTCGTCTACGCCCGCAACATCACCGATGTCGACGACAAGATCAATGCCGCAGCGCAGGCCAATGGCGAATCCATAGGCGCCCTGACGGCCCGTTATACCGAGGCCTTTCACCGCGACGTGGCCGCCCTGAACGCGCTGGCACCGACGGTCGAACCGCGCGCGACCGAGCACGTGCCGCGCATGATCGCCATGATCGAGAAACTGCTCGCGAGCGGCCATGCCTACGAGGCGGAGGGCCATGTCCTGTTTCACGTACCCTCGATGCCGGACTATGGCGCCCTCTCGCGACGACGGCGCGAGGACCTGATCGCCGGCGCCCGGGTGGAGGTCGCGCCCTACAAGCGGGATCCGGCCGACTTCGTCCTGTGGAAACCCTCCACCGGGGACCTGCCCGGCTGGGACAGTCCCTGGGGCCGCGGCCGCCCCGGCTGGCATCTCGAATGCTCGGTCATGGCGGAAACCCACCTGGGCGAGACCATCGACATTCACGGCGGTGGACAGGACCTGATCTTCCCGCATCACGAGAACGAGATCGCGCAGAGCCAGTGTGCCCACGACGGTCATCCCTTCGCCCGCTACTGGTTGCACAACGGCTACATCACGGTTGACGGCTCCAAGATGTCCAAGTCCGAGGGCAATTTCTTCACCCTGCACGAACTGCTCGAGCAGTACCCCGGCGAGGTGATCCGGTTCGCCCTGCTGACGGGCCACTATCGCCAGCCGCTCGACTGGTCGCCGGAAACCGTGACGCAGGCCCGTTCGGCCCTCGATCGGCTGTACCAGGCGCTGCGTGGCGCGGATGCCGTCGAGGCGGAGGATGCCGCCGTCCCGGAACCGGTGATGCGCGCCCTGGAAGACGATCTCAACACGCCCGTGGCGCTGCGCCACCTGCACGAGATCGCCACGGCACTGAACAAGGCGGACAGCGATGCCGAACGCGCCCGTCACAAGGGCGAATTGCTGGCCGCCGCGCGCCTGCTCGGTCTGCTGGCCCACGAGCCGGAGGACTGGTTCCGCGGTGACAGCGGCGAGGGCCCCGCGCCGGAGGAGATCGAACGACTGATCGAGGAACGGGCGCAGGCGCGCCGCTCGCGCGACTTCGCGCGGGCCGACGCCATTCGCGACGGCCTGGCCGCCCGCGGCGTGCTGCTCGAGGACGGCCCGCAGGGCACCACCTGGCGCCGGGCAGGACCCGGCGAGACGGCGTGAAACGACTGCTGATCGCGATCATCCGCGGCTATGCGCGCTACCTCAGCCCCTTTCTCGGCGCCCACTGCCGCTTCCATCCCACCTGCTCCGCCTACGCCGAGGAGGCGCTGCGCGTTCACGGCACGCTGCGCGGGAGCTGGCTGGCATTGCGGCGCATCCTGCGCTGCCATCCCTTCTGCCCGGGCGGATACGATCCGGTGCCGCGCGTCGACACGGGGAACGAAGTCAGCGAAAGCAACGGTGAAACCACCGAAGACACCGAACACACCGATGAAATGCGCAACAGGTGACGAGCATGCGGCCAGCAGCGTCACACACCGCCTCGCGGAGGAAGCGCGCACCCGTTCATAGTGTTCGCTCTTTCAGTGCATTCAGTGTGTTCGGTGTTTTCGGTGGTTCCTTTCATTTCCCGTTCAGCGGCATTCCCGCGGGGGCGTGGCTGGCAGGGGCCGTAATCGCGTTGCCAGCGAGGGATCGAGGCGTTCGAGCCGGGCCGCCAGTCGCTCGTCCATCTGCAGGCCCTTTGCCGTGCTCATTCGCAGGACATGCGCGACTTCCAGCGAGGCGGCGACCTCCGGCCACTTGTCCGCGCTGGCGACCAGCAGGGCCGTGGCGGCGGCATCCGCGTGCGTGCCGCTGTCGGCGATCACGCTGACCTGGATGGCGCCGCGGGCGGGACGACCCGTGCGGGGATCGAGGACATGGCCCAGGCGCTGCCCGCCCTGCGCCTCGCGAAAGCGCTCGTAGTCGCCGGAAGTGAACAGTGCCTCGCCGGGTGCAAGCTCGACGGTTGCCAGCAGGCCTGCTTCCGGATGACGAATCGCGGCCCGCCACGGCCGACCGTCGGCACGACCGATCACGGCCAGATCGCCGCCGGCATTGATCATGGCATGCTCGAGGCCGGCAGCACGCATTGCGGCCAGCGCCCGATCGATCACCGCGCCCTTGGCGATCGCCCCGAGGTCGAGCCGGACTGCCGGATTGTCGGAAGCGACGGCCGCATCGCCGAGCTGCAGCTCGGCCGGATCCGGGTCGCTCGCGAGCCAGTGCTCGATGGCACTCTCGTCGGGCAACGGGCCCTCGTAGGGCGGTGGCCGGTGGAACCCCCAGAGTTCCACCAGTCCGCCAATGGCGGGATTGAAGCGGCCGCCACTGCGGCACCAGAGCGTGCGCGCTTCGTGCAGCAGTTCGATCAGGGCGGATGATGCCGGCGCGCTCCTGCCGCCGGCCAGCGCCCGGTTGACGCGGGCCAGCTCGCTGTCGTGCCGCCATGCATACCAGTCGCGGCCATATCGTTCGAACAGGTGTCTGGCCTCATCCAGCGCGGCCCGACGAACCGCCGGGTCGTCATCGCGAACGATGATCTCGATCCGGGTCCCCATGGCCTGGAATTCCGTCCGCTCGACCTGGCCCCACGCAGGTGTGGCAATCGCCAGGCACAGCAGCAGCCCGTGAAACCGTATCAACGCCGGCGCCACCACAGGAACAGGCCGGTGCCGGCCAGCAACAGCAATGCGATCGCCGCCGTATCCATCACGACCACACCGACACGGCCACCCAGCCTGCCGCTGTGCAGCTCGAGCAGCAGGCGTTCCCAGCTCACGGCGGACGCCAGTTCGCGCTCCCGCACGAGGCGCGCCAGTTCGGCCGGTGGTGACCGGGGGCGACTCCACGAGACCGTGTCGCTGTCATGCGGCCTGAATGCGAGCCAGTCGGTACCGGGTCGCCACAGGCGACCCGCGGCCTCGACAATGACCGCCCCCCCTTCATCGCGGCCAATACGCTGCACCGGCCCGGGCAGGATTCCTCCCGCGCGCATGCGCTCCAGCAGTCGTCCTTCGACATCGAACAGATGGAGATCGTCACCGGCGGCGACGACGAATCCCGCTTCGATGGCGAGCGCCCCCTCGGGAGCGCCGTCCACGGCCGCGATCCGTTCCCGGTCCAGCCAGAGACCGGAACCATTGCCGACAAGCCAGTGCTCGTCCATCCGGAACGCGGTCACCGGCCCGCTCTCGTGGCCAAGCCAGCGTGCCAGGGTCGGCGAACCCGTCGATATGCGGTCGAGTCCCAGCGCCGGTGCGTGCTGCAGCAGCAGGCCCGAGATGCACAGCAGGATCACGAACACGGCCGCCGTGATCCCGGCCAGGCGATGCCAGCGGGCAAACCGCAGACTCCAGCGCTTGCGATTGCCGCGGCTCATCCTTCGCCGAGCGCCCGCTGGTGCAGATAGAGCGCCACCCGGGCAAGCCGGGTCAGCGCCCGCACCGAAAGGGTGGCACCGCTGATGCCGTCGATCGGGCGGTCGAGCCGATATTCATCGACCAGTCGCGCGCCCTCGAACTGCTCGGTGAAGAAATCGTGCCGGACTTCCCAGCCGCGGCTCTCGCGGTAGATGAGTACCTGGATACGCGTAAGCTCGCCATCGGCAACGATCAGTCCCGTCGTGATCGGCTCGTGCTTGCCGATCTCCTCCAGGATCCAGGCGGTACGGCTGCCCTCGCGCCAGTAGCGGACCCGCGCGCCGCGATAGTCGTGACCGAGGATTTCCTCGACGACATCCCGCGTGCTGCCGGACAACCAGATCACGGAGGACTCGGGTGGATCGCCGTCGAACGCCTGATCGAGAAAGGCTTCGGGTTCGAGGTAGACATCGGCGGCCCGGGCCGTCGCAGTCCCGGATACCAGCAACACGCCCAGCAATCCGATCGGCGCGATACGCATGTCCACTCCCTGATGGAAAAGACCCGCCGCCGGCTCGTGTCCGCCGGCGGCGGGCGAATCGCTTCTGTCAGACCATGATAGGGGCGGACAATCAGAACTGATAGCCGATTCCCAGGTTGAAGCCGTCACTGGCATCGTCATCGTTGTCCGCGCTCTCCTGCTGGACATCGAACTTGACTACCACGTCCGGATGCGGCCAGTAGTTCACGCCGACACTGGTCTGGTCGATGTCGGCTTCACGCGTGCCGTTCCAGAAGTTGACATTGCTCTGGCGGGCGAACACGCCGACCGCCTCGGTGACGCGGTAGCCGCCTTCGACGTAGAAGCCGTCCTGGGTCTCCTGGGCACTGTCGAGGCCATTGCCGTCTACATCCCAGCCGGCATACAGGGCCTTGACCTCGAACGGGCCGGAGCGCCAATGGGCGTGGGTCTCGAACAGGGTCGCTTCCTCCGCCGGACCGCCTGTTCCCTGTGACAGGTCATCCTGCAGATGCAGGGTGCCGGCCAGCTCCAGTCCACGGATGCCCGTGTACTTCAATCGCCCGGTATAGGCCAACGAATCGGCATTGGCCTCGGCCGATTTCTGGCGCCCGCTGCGAATGACGGCATTGGCAGTCTCGAAACCCTCGTGCACACCCACGTCGTAGCTGAATCCCGAGTCACCGAGATTGCCCGACAGCAGTGCGCCGCCCGCCCACCAGGTGGTGGGAACGATCCTCTTCTCGACCAGGTTGCGCTCGACCCCGTAGAACGTCGGCGGCTCGTGGGTCTCGTTGAGAATGCCGACCGGCATGAGGAACACGCCGCCCTTGATGCGATGGCGATCGTTGAGGTCGAACTCGACGTAGGCCTGCTCCAGCTCGACCTCGCCCGGCGCGCCATCGCCGGCGAGCGCGTGCTCGACCTCGAGCTCCGAGAAGAAGCGGATGTCATCGGTGAAGCTGTAGCCGAACTCGAGCACGAAGCGATGGAAATCGATTTCCTTCGTCTCGTCGCCGGTACCGTCGTTCTCGAGGTTGTTGTAATGCAGCTCGCCGTATCCGCCGATGAAGACGTTCTTGCCGTCGCCATCGCCCGTGCCGCCACGCTCGACCGCGTCGGCCAGCGCGTCGACCTGGGCCTCGAGCCGCTCGATTCGTTCCTGGTCGCTCTGGGCCAGGGCGGGCCCCGCCCAGCCCGCCAGAGCTGCGAGGCCGATGATGCTGCAGATGGATGTGGTTTTCATTCGGGCATCTCCTGGTGTTTCGGGTTGCGTGGTTTCGTTCGGAATATCCGGCTTGCGGACCCGACGCGGACGAGAACAGTGATACGAACAATTTGCATTTACGGATGAAGACATCATCAACCCGCCTGGTCTCGAATTTCCGCCCGGATCCTGCTGCACAAGCCGACGGGGACAACCGTGCCGGCTGTTACTTGCACCGGCGCCGGTCAACGGACAGGTCCGCTCCGCTCACCCCCGCGAATCGCGAAGCTCCTGCTGCACGAGTCTTGCAGGTGACCGACCTCCCTGCTCCACAAGCGCGTGGAGACGACGGTGAGGGATCAGTCGATCAGCCTGCGGGTCCCCTCCAGATACTCGCTTCCGTGCTCGGTAACGGCATCCCGCTCCCGGGCCTCGGAACTCAGGTGCAGTTGCTCGAGCGTGGCCGCCAGATCGGCAACCTCGGTGTTGATGCGGGCAAGTGCCTTCTCGAGGGTATAGGTCAACTGGTGGATGCGTTCCATGTCGCCGGGGCTGATCTCCTCCTGTTCGAGGATCTCCTCCAGCTTGCGGTTGTACTCGGCCAGGTTCACGAGGGCCTCGTCGAGATTCTTCGAGGGTTTGCCCTCGTAGTGATCGACTTCGGCCGCGCTGACCGGGCCGGTAACCGAGAGAGCGGCAGTGATGGCCGCTACGGCGAGGATTCGTTGCATGCCGGTTCCTCCTGCTGTTGTGTGCCGGTGAGGCGGAGGTTGCGGAACAGGGCCCGGCAACCGCCCGCAGGACCGGGCAGAACCCGGTCGCTATCCAGAATACGAATGAGAATGATTATTATAACTATTCATTAATGGAAGGCAATAGGCGCACAATCCCGCGCAGGACGAGGGAAACGGCCGTGGTTCGAAGGATGAGGGCTCAATGAAAAACCCGCCTGCGGGGCGGGTTGTTCGACAGGATGGCGTCCCCAGGGGGACTCGAACCCCCGTTACCGCCGTGAAAGGGCGGTGTCCTGACCGCTAGACGATGGGGACAGGGCTGAACGGGCCGCGAATGGCGCGGCGAAGCGGCGCGCAATGTAATCGAGCCGCCGCCGGCTGTCAACGCGAGCCGACGGCGGCCCCGGGACGGCTTCAGGCCTTCTGCTCGTCCGGTTCGATCAGGTTCTCCTCGTGCACCAGCGAGAAGTCGTAAGTGTAGCGAATGTGCTCGTCGAGGTACTGGCCCATGGAGCCGGCGTTCATCAGGCCATCGTAGAGTTCCTGCGGCACCGGTGCATAGACCGTGCGCAGACCCGGCAGCGAGTCGTAGAACTGGATCACGAGCTGCTGCGTCTCGGGGTTGTAACCGACCCGGCGAATGCTGCGGGATTTCACGTCCTGCATGTGCACGACAACCTCATCGGGCCTCTCATGCGGTTCGTGAACGATCGGACTGTGCATTGCGGATTCCCTCTCTGCCACGCGGCGCGATGGACGGCTGTGTTCTCGACAGGTCCGCCGTGGGAGTCTTTGAATGGTTCGCGGAACACGGGGTACTCGGTCGCCGGCGGCGGCCGGATGGTGAGCCGCGGGCCACGGGGACCCCTGCATGCTGTGGCGGCTGCCGGTATCCCATCGCAGTGCCGGCATTGTACCATGCGGGTCCCGATGATTCCGACCGCCCCTCCCCCGCCCGGCGCAGCGGCGCCCTGCAGCCACCCCGGCTCGTGCCGCGTCGCGCGAATCCGCAATCGTCGTGCAACGGCTGCATGACGGCTCCGATACGGAATCGCGACAAGCGGGAGCGGTATCCCGCCCGCGCATGAATCCCGACCCATACTGCGAGGAAAGGGGTGCCCCGCCCGGCTCGACGGCGTACTACCGGCGGCTGTTCCTGCCCGAATCGCGGCAACAGGCGGTAACCGCCCTGTTTGCCTTCTGTCACGACGTGGGTTCGATCGCCGACGAGGTCTCGGCCATCGATGCGGCACGCATGAAGCTGGCCTGGTGGCAGGACGAGGTCGAACGTCTCTACTCGGGCAAGCCGCGACATCCGGTTACGCAGGCACTGCAACCGGTGGTGGAACAACGGCAACTGGACAGGGTGCTGTTCGATGACTTCCTCGCCGGCGCCGGCATGAACATCGATCACCCGGGTTACGCCGATCACGGCGACCAGCTGCTGCACATCCGGAGGCTGACGGCGTCACAACGGCTCGAAAGCGAGATCTGCGGCTACCGCGAATCGGCCACCCGGGAGTTCGCCGAAAGCCTCGGAATCGCCCTCCAGTTGACCCGTATCCTGCACGAGGTCCGGGCCGATGCGGCGCGCGGCCGCATCGGCATTCCGGCCGACCGGCTCGAGGCCCACGGGGTACGCCCCGGAGACTTGATGCAGTCGGCGACACCGGACAAGGTGCGGGCCCTGATCGCCGACGAGGCACAACGCATCCACGAGCAGTTCGACCGGGCACTGGCGACGCTCCCCGCGATCGATCATCAGGCCCAGTGCGGCGGTCTCGTCGCGGCCGCCATCCAGCGTCGACTGCTGGCGGAAATCGAGCGCGACGGCTATCGTGTACTCGAGCACCGGATCGAGCTGACACCGGTGCGCAAGCTCTGGATCGCCTGGCGCACGGCGCGCCGGGCAGCCCGGACCACTGCCCGGCAACACAGGGTCGAAGATTGAACGCGGATTCTCCATCCGGACCCGATCTGTCCGGGCGTACAGTGCTGATCACCGGTGCCGGCGACGGCCTCGGTTCCGCATTCGCGCGTGCCTGTGGCCGCGCCGGGGCCGAGGTCGTGCTGCTGGGTCGGACAGTGCGCAAGCTCGAGTCGGTCTACGACGACATCGTCGCCGCCGGCGGCCCCGAGCCGGCGATCTACCCCCTCGATCTCGAGGGCGCGGCGCCGAGCGATTACGGCGAGATGGCAAGCCGGCTGGACGAGGCCTGCGGCCGGCTCGACGCACTGGTGCACAATGCCGCCACGCTGGGCGAGCAGACCCCGCTGGAGTTCCATTCGCCGCTGGAATGGGTCCGGACCCTGCAGGTCAACCTGACCGGACCGCTGTTGCTGACCCAGGCCTGTCTGCCCTTGCTGCGCAAGGCGACGCACGGTGACATCGTGTTCGTCGGCGACGACCGTCGCGGCGCGTACTGGGGTGCCTACGGGATTTCCAAGGCGGCGGTGGCGGCGCTGGCCGACATGCTCGTCGAGGAACTCGATCAGGAACCGAACCTGCAGGTCCACCACGTTGACCCGGGACCGATGCGTACGGGTTTCAGAACCCGTGCATTCCCCGGCGCCCTGCCGGAGGAGGCGCCACCGCCGGAAGACTCCGCGGTACCGGCGATCCTCGACTGTTTACGGCACTGAATCCCTGATCCCCGCAGTTCGGTGACTGAGCCCGCCCCAATGCGGCCGGCGTGTCAGCAGCGGGTGAACAGCGCGTCATTCCTGCGCCATCTGTCTCCCCGAGAACAGTTCCTCCAGACTGCATTCGACCACGCCGAAGCGCAGCCGCTCATCCGGCGAGACGTAACCGGAAACGAGTCGTTCCTCGCCCTGCCTGCCGACCCGCCAGGTACCGTTGTGGGAGTCCAGATCGGTCAGATAAAAGGTCGCGCCGAGCACGACGAGCTCGGCATGGCGCTCGCTCACGGTGGGATTGTCGATCACCAGGCAACCGGCATGACCGCTTTCGGCCCGGCGGCCGATCAGATAGGTTCCGTCCCTTACCTGCACTGGCGAGCTTTCCCGCGGCTTCCCGACATCGCACCGTGACTGGCCGGGAAGTCAGGCCTTCGTTTCACCGGGATCGCGCACGACCGACTCGAGCAGGTCGGAAACGGTCCGGCGGCAGCGGCCGAATTCCACCGCGGTCCGGGGGTCGACCTCCTGCTCATAGATCCGGTAACGGCCATCGGGGCGCAGGACGTGAGTGCCGCGGGCGGAACCCAGATCGATCAGGCGAACACTGCCCTGATACACGATCAGCTTTGCGTGCGGATGACTGACCGTGGGATCCGGCAGTTCGATGTAGCGATCCGCGATCCGGCGTTCGGGGTGGCGGGACGGGGGACCGTTGTCGGCGACTCGCCGATCCCTGCCCCCGATGAAATAACATCCATCCCGCATCTGAGCGCCCCGCCGAATGTGCCCAGGGTTCACGATAACGGGTCCCGATCCGCCGGGCTGTGATGACATTCGCAGAAATGCGGGCCGGTATCATGGAAGGCATCCCCGGTCCGGATCCGGCAGATCCGCTGCCCACAGGACGAAGACATCCACCGAGGCCGACCCGAGTGTCAGCCAGCAGAAGGGCGTCCGCGGCCAGCGTCGCTCGAGCGCCGCCCCACCCCGGCCGACCTCGACCACCAGCAGCCCCTCCGGTGCGAGGCACTCGCGTGCGCCCGCGATGATCCGGTTCACCACGTCGAGCCCGTCCACGCCCGCCGCGAGCGCATGCATCGGTTCGTGCCGGTATTCCGCCGGCAGGGTCTGCATGCCGGCCGCGTCGACATAAGGCGGATTGGACACGATCAGATCATAGCGTCGCCCCGCCGGCAGGCCGTCATAGACATCGGCCCGATGGAGCCCGATCCGCTCGGCGAGCCCGTGCCGCTCTGCATTGCGGCGGGCGAGGGCGAGCGCGGCGGGATCGATGTCGGTGGCATCGATCGCGGCCTCGGGGAACGCCAGCGCACAGGCGACCGCGATGCAGCCGCTGCCGGTACCGATCTCGAGTACCCGTTCGTGCGGTCGCTCCGGCAGCCAGGGCCGGAACCGCTCGGCGATCGGCTCGGCCAGCGGCGAGCGCGGCACCAGGACGCTCTCATCCACCTCGAACTCGAGGCCGGCGAACCAGGCCCGGCCGGTGAGCTGGGCGAGCGGCCGGCGTTCCTCCACGCGACGCGTCAGCAGTCGCCGGGTTGCCGCCCGTTCGGCGGTGCTCACCGGCCGCGCGGGATCGACATCGGCGACCGGCGACAGGCCGAGCGCGGCCAGCACCAGCCAGGCCGCCTCGTCACGGGGATTGTCCGTACCGTGACCATAGGTCAGCGATGCGCTGCGCAACTCGTGCTCGACCCGGTCCACCAGTTCGCCCAGGGTCCCGGCCTTCTCGTCGGTTCGGGGATTCATCGTTGCCCGGCACTATCACTCCGGCGCGGGATTGTACGGGATCGGGGCCATCGGCGCCCCGGACGGAACAATCGCGTGCGCCGAACCGGCCCCGGGGATTTCTTGCGGCGACAGTCGGTGTAACATGCACCCGGGGCAGCCGGTATCGCCCCTCGCCCGGCTTCCCCGGATCGGACGCATCGGCACGGGACATGCTTGCATCAACGCACGGGACCGCGAAAGCACCACGGCATCCGGACAGCATCCCGGCCGGCACCGGAATCCGGCCGGACACGGGAACCCGTCTGCCATGGCGCTGAAATACTCGCCGCTCGATCGCGTCCGCTGCGGCCTGCTGGCCTGCATTCCGCATCACGCGATCTCGCGTGTGACCTTTCGCCTGACGCGCCTGCGCATCCGCGCCTGGATACCGGTCGCACGCTGGTTTGCACGCCGCTACGGAGTGGAAATGGCCGAAGCCGAGACAACGGACATCGCCGCATTCCCGCATTTCAATGCGTTCTTCACCCGGGCGCTGCAGCCCGGCGCACGACCACAGCAGGGTAGTGTCGACACCCTGACCTCGCCGGTCGACGGCCGCGTGTCCCGAACGGGCACGATCGAGGCCGATCGCCTGATCCAGGCCAAGGGCATCGACTATTCGCTGACCGACCTGCTGGGCGGCGATACCGCATTGGCGGACACCTTTGCAGGCCACGGATTCACCACGCTTTACCTGGCGCCCGGGGACTACCATCGCATCCACATGCCACTCGCCGGCCACCTGCGTACCATGATTCACATCCCGGGACGCCTGTACTCCGTTGCCGAGTGGACGGTGCGTGCGCTGCCCGGGGTATTCACCCGCAACGAGCGGGTATGCTGCCTGTTCGATACCGACAAGGGACCGCTCGGGCTCGTGCTGGTCGGCGCGATCAACGTGGCCGCGATCGAGACCGTCTGGCACGGCCTCGTTACCCCGCCCCGGGCCCGTCACGTTGCGCGCTGGTCGTACGGCGACGATGACGGGCCGAGGCTCGCCAGGGGAGCGGAAATGGGACGCTTCAACATGGGTTCGACGGTGATCGTGCTCGCGCCGGCCGGTTATAACTGGTTGCCGCAGCGCACGACCGGCAGCCGGGTGCGCGTGGGCGAGGCACTGGCCGAGCCCCTCACCGCAGGGAGTGGTAATCCGTGAGTCATACCGATGTCCGCAGATCGTCTCCCCGGATCCGGTCCACCGACATGCGGGTCGGAGACATCATGGTGAGCGGCCCGGTCTCCTGTCCGCCGGAGACCGCGATCGCCGATGCCGCGAAGACCATGGCCGAGCACCGGGTTTCGTCCATACTCGTGGCCGAGGGCGAGCAGGTGCTCGGCATCTGGACCGAACACGACGCCCTCGGACACGACCTCGAGCACCGCGCTGCCCTGGACACCCCGATTTCCGAGGTGATGAGCTCCCCGGTGGCAACGATTCCCTCCGACGCCACCGTCAACGACGCCGCGCTTCGCTTCAAGCAACAGGGCCTGCGTCACTTCGTGGTCGTCGATGCCGACGGCAACCCGACAGGCCTGATCACCCAGAGCGACGTGGTGTTCAGTCACGGTGTCGAATGGTTCATGCGCCTGCAGCCGGTCGAGGCGGTCCTGCGTGGTGTGCCGCCGATTGCCGAGGCGGACGAATACACCTCCGCGGTCGCCCACCGGCTGCATGACACGCGAAGCGACGCCGTGGTCGTGCGTGATCCCGAAGGCCAACCGGGAATACTCACCGAACGCGACATCGTGCGCTACATTGCCTCTCGCCAGGAGGACTGTCCGGCCTGGCAGATCGCCAGTCGCCCGCTGCAGACCGTCACGGCGGGTGACAGCCTGTTCAATGCCCGCAATCTCATGGTCACCCAAGGATTCCGGCATCTCGGGGTGATCGACGGCAACGGGCAACTGATCGGACTGATCGGATTCGCAGACATTCTTGCATCGATCGAACACGGCTATATCGAGGAGCTGGAACTGGCACTGGCAGAGCGCGATTCCGCGTTGCGGGCAAGCGAGGAACGCTACCGGGCGCTGGTGGAACTCTCTCCCGACGCGATTCTGGTGTATCACGACGACCGCCTGCTGTTCATCAATCCTGCCGGCACCCGCCTGCTGGGTGCCTCCGATGCGGACGAACTGATCGGCAAGTCGCTCGACGATTTCCTGTGCGCAAGCGAATCCGACGAACGTACGGAACTCTTCGCCATCGGAACCGGCGACGCCTCCCTGGAAACCCGCCTGCGTCGCCGGGATGGCGAGGAAATCGACGTGGAGCTGGCCGCCAGCCGCATCACCTATGCGGACGAAACCGCCTGGCAGATCGTGTTGCGCGACATCACCGAACGCAAGCGCATGGAGTCCGAGCTGCGCCGGCTGGCCACCACGGACCAGCTTACCGGCATCTACAACCGGCCTCATTTCGAAGCGATGCTGAACAAGGCAATCAGCGAAGCCACGCGCTACGAGCGCCGCTTTGCCCTGTTGATGTTCGACATCGACCATTTCAAGGATATCAACGATGCCCTCGGCCACGATGCCGGCGATCGCATCCTGTACCGCGTGGTCGAGTGCCTGTTGCCGCGGTTGCGCGAGAGCGATGTATTCGCCCGCTGGGGCGGCGAGGAGTTCGTCATACTCGCGCCCGAGATCGACGACGAGGGCGCGGCCACACTGGCCGACAAGCTGCTGGAGACACTGCGCGAATCGGTGACGACGGAGGCGACGGGGCCGGTCACCGCGAGTTTCGGTGTCGCCGTCTATCGCGATGGCGAGACCCGGGAAAAGCTCTTCAAGCGGCTCGACGAGGCCATGTACGCGGCCAAGCGGGGCGGTCGCAACCAGGTGCGGCTGGCCGATTGACTCACGGCTGTCGGCGGCAAAGGCTCGCCCACGGCTCGCCGAGCGCACGCAATCGACCCAGATCCCCGGGCCGGTCGATGTCGCTGCGCGGTTCCAGCTCCTCCCAGTCCCAGCCGAGAGCGGCCAGCCGTTCTCTCGTGATGCCCAGCACCCGATCCGTTCCCCAGGGCACATTCGCGAACAGCGACGGCTCCACCCGGTGCATCCCGAGCAGTACGTAACCGCCGTCGACGGCCGGACCCAGGACGGCGTCGCGGCTCGCCAGTTCCGTGCCGGCCCTCGCCAGTGTCGCCGCATCCAGCCAGGGGCAGTCCGAGCCGACGACGAGAGCGGGCCCGCCCCGACCGATGGCGTCAGCCAGCGCCGCGGCCATGCGTGCTCCCAGATCGACCCCGGTCTGTCGCCGGAGGCGGGCGCCGGCCGCAGTGGCCAGCGTCGCCAGCTCCTCGCCGGAATCCTCGCCCGTGATCCACAGTTCGAGCCGCTCGGCACCGGCAGCGGCGGCTTCCTGCAGGGTGTGACGCACCAGTTCGCGATGCAGCCGGGCCGCGCCCATCGCCCCCAGGGCCGGGATCAGACGGGTCTTGACCCGTCCCGGTACCGGTGTCCGTGCGAATACCAGGATCGCGCTCATCGTTCCGGGCCGTTCAATCGCGATATCGCCGGGCCAGTTCCGCCGGGTCCGCTCCGCGCCAGTAGGCCCACCGCAGACGCCACATCAGCGTAATGGTGCGCCAGGCCCCGTTCTCTTCCCAGCGACGGCTGGATGTGGTCAGGCGCACCGGCAGGCAGCACGGCCGGCTCCGGCTGCGCAGGACGCGCGACAGGGCAATGTCCTCCATCAGCGGAATGTCGGGATAGCCGCCGACGGCGGCGAACACGTCGCGCCGCACGAACAGTCCCTGGTCACCGGTCGCGATTCCGCTCAGACACGAACGCAGATTCATCATCATGGCGATGACGCGATGGATCGGCCGTCGCCCGGACAGGCGAACACCGAAACGGCCCCAGATACCACCGCCCGCGATCGCCGCCTGCAACTCGGCCGGGGCCCGTGGATCGATTCGCGTATCGGCATGAACGAACCAGAACACCTCGCCGCCGGCAGCGGCGGCACCGGCATTCATCTGGCGTGCACGGCCGGCCGGGGCCGTGAGTACCCGATCGCTCCACGGTCGTGCCCGTTCGACCGTGTCGTCACGACTGCCGCCATCGACCAGCAACACTTCTCCGCCGGCTTCGCGTACAGCCTGCAGCGAGCGCAGGCTCGCCTCGATGATACCGGCCTCGTCGAGAGCCGGAACAATGACGGATATGCCGGGTGACACCGGCTTCTCAGGCAAGGGCACCGCCACAGGAGGAACCCTGCCCGGCGGTACAGCCGTAGCAGTGACCCGCGACGGCAATCGGCTCACCGGCAGGGTCGACCCCGATCAGGTCACTGATGTGACGTCGCGGACGATCATGACCGCCCAGGGGCAGCCCCAGCATCTGGTTGAAGTCGCAATCATAGACATAGCCCTGCCAGTCGACGCTGACGAGATCGCGACACATCACCGAATCGAGGTTGTCGTCACTGTGCGATGATTTCAGCAGATCCATGTACTCGTCGAACTGCCCGCGCGAGATCAGTGTGCTGCCGAAACGATGAATCGGCAGGTTCGCCATGCAGAACAGGCTGGTGAACTCGATTCCGAAATCGTTCCACAGGCGTTCGCGATAATCCCTGGTGAGCTGTTCCTGCTCCGGCGGCAGTACCGGGCCGATCGGATTGTAGACCAGGTGCAGCTCCGGACCGTTTCCATCGCGACCGTAGCCCAGTGCATTCAGGCGCTGCAGCGCCTTGATGCTGGCGTCGAACACACCGCTGCCACGCTGCCGATCGACATTCCCGCTCGAATAGCACGGCAGCGAAGCCACGATCTCGACCTGGTTGTCCGCCAGGAATTCCGCCAGGCCGGACTGCTCGGGCAGTTCGAGCACGGTCAGGTTGCAACGATCCATCACGTGCAATCCACGTGCACGCGCCTCCTTCACCAGATAGCGGAACTCGGCATGCAGTTCGGGCGCACCGCCGGTCAGGTCGAGCGTCTGCACGGTGTTGCCGGCATCGAGGAACTCGACCACCTGCATGGCGGTTTCGTGATCCATCATTTCCTTGCGCGTCGGTCCCGCATTGACATGGCAGTGCAGGCACGCCTGGTTGCAGTAGTAGCCCAGGTTGACCTGCAGCGTGGTCACGCCACGGCGGCGAATGGCAGGGAAGTGGTGCGGCAACAGGTGAGGCAATGTCGCGTGCATGGTTTCGGCAATCCTTCGTTCGCGTGTACATCGACGCCGGACGCCCGATTCCGGGGAGCAGCGCAGCCGGCATGTTTCCCTTCGACGCCCTGTGGGCGTTCGAGTTCCGCAACATTTGCGTGCAAGGGGGATGGTGGCTACGCTGCGTTCGCCAACGGAGGGTACCATGCCCCGTCCTGCTCACCCGCGCCATCGCGAACGCCACGTCCCGCCGTGCCTCCCGCAAGGGCATCCGGCCTGCATCCGCTGCGCTCCCGGAACCGGGTCTCGTACCGGTCGGCAGTCGCCATGA
This sequence comes from uncultured Ectothiorhodospiraceae bacterium, assembly GCA_964478305.1. Taxonomy (GTDB): domain Bacteria; phylum Pseudomonadota; class Gammaproteobacteria; order XJ16; family Halofilaceae; genus Halofilum. The sequence continues at coordinate 22,178 of CAYZHJ010000002.1, read as the reverse complement.
ACCGCGAGACCCGCATCGCCCTGGGAGTGATCGCCCTCGTGACGCTGAGCGCACTGCTTCAGTTCACCGGATTGAGCGGAATCCTCCGCTACGACCGCTCCGCCATCAGCGCGGGGGAGGTGTGGCGGCTCTTGAGCGGACACCTGGTACATCTCGGCCCCTCGCACCTGGCCCTGAACGCCACCGGACTGGCCCTGGTGGCGCTGCTGGTGGGACGCTGGCTGTCACTGCGGGCGTGGACCGGCGTGCTGCTGATATGCGCCTTCGTGACCGGCGCGGGTCTCTGGTGGCTGATGCCGGAGGTGCGCTGGTACGTCGGCCTGAGCGGGGTCCTGCACGGCCTGCTGGCAGCGGGGGCGCTGCACGCCGCCTGGCATGGACGGGAACGCGGCTTTCACGTGATCCTGCTCGCGCTGCTGGCGCTCAAGCTCGCCTGGGAGCAGTACACCGGCCCCCTGCCGGGCACGGCCCGCCTGGCCGGCGGCACCGTGATCATCGATGCGCACCTGTTCGGCGCGCTCGGGGGAGCACTTGCCTCTCTCCTGATCGTCATGATGCGGCGTCTTGCGCCGCCATTCGGCCGCAATCGGGACAGGCGCGCCTGATCCGCCCGGGCGACCCGGGACGGCAGACAACGTACGCGCTCATTCCTTCTCGCTCGCGGTTCCTTCCCCGGATTCGGCCGCGGCATCCTCGTCCTCCGGCACCTCCTCGACGGGCAATTCGGTCAGCAGCGCGTTCATGCGCTGGACGAACGCAGACGGATCCTCGAGCTGTCCGCCCTCGGCGAGTACTGCCTGATCGAACAGCAGCGTACTCCAGTCGGAGAAACGAGCCTCGTCACTCAGCCCGCTCATGCGCCGGAGCAACGGATGCTCCGGGTTGATCTCCAGCGTGGGTCGGCTCTCCGGCAACGCATGGCCCGCCTGTTTGAGCAGATGCTGCATGTGCAGCGCGACATCGTGCTCGCCCAGCACCAGGCAGGCCGGTGAATCGGTCAGGCGTTTCGATACGCGAACCGTCGAGACCCGGTCATCGAGCGCCTTGTGGATGCGCTCGGTCAGTCCGGAATCGGCCTTCTGCTCATCTTCCCGGGATTCCTGATCCGTTTCCTCGGCAAGGTCGATGTCTCCCTTCGCCACCGATGCGAACGACTTGCCCTCGAACTCGGTGGCGTGTGCCATCAGCCATTCGTCGATGCGATCGTGCAGAAGCAGCACCTCGATGCCGCGCTTGCGGAACACTTCCAGGTGCGGACTCTTGCTGGCCGCGGCATGACTCTCGGCCGTGATGTACCAGATCTTCTCCTGGTCCTCCGGCATGCGCGCGACATAGTCGGCCAGGCTCACCTTCTGCTCGCCGGACTCGTCGTGCGTGGTGGCGAAACGCATCAGCCCGAGCAGTCGCTGGCGATTGGTGAAATCCTCGACCACGCCCTCCTTGAGCACCTGTCCGAATTCGCGCCAGAACTTCGCATAGGTTTCGGGATCGTTGCTCGCCGTTTCATCGAGCAAGTCCAGGATCTTCTTGACCGACGCGTTGCGGATGTTGTCGATCACGCGGTTCGACTGCAGCAGTTCGCGCGACACATTGAGCGGCAGGTCGTTCGAATCGACCAGGCCGCGCACGAAGCGCAGATATCGCGGAAGCAGGTTCTCGGCATCGTCCATGACGAACACACGCTGCACGTACAGCTTGATCCCGTGCGGCCTGCGTTCGGGCTCCCACAGATCGAAGGGGGCCCGTTGCGGTATGTAGAACAGCGTCGTGTATTCGTACTTTCCCTCGACCTGGTTGTGGGTCCACAGCAGCGGGTCCTGGAAGTCGTGGGCAATGTGCTTGTAGAACTCGCGGTATTCCTCCTCGCCGATCTCCTTCTTCGGGCGCCTCCACAACGCCGAGGCACGGTTGACGGTTTCGGTTTCCCCGTTGCGGTTGCCGTCGTCATCGTGTGCCGGCATGCGAATCGGGAAGGGAATGTGATCCGAATACTTGTGGATGATCGAGCGCAGCCGTTGATCGTTCGCGAATTCGTGATTGTCCTCGCTCAGATGCAGGATCACGTCGGTGCCGGGTCGCTCCCGCTCGGTGGATCCCAGAGTGAAGGTACCGCTGCCGTCCGAGGACCATTTCACCGCGCTGTCGGCCGGCTGTCCCGCGCGCCGCGTGATCAGATCGACCCGATCCGCCACGACGAAGGCGGAATAGAAGCCGACGCCGAACTGGCCGATGAGCTGGGCATCCTTCTTCTGATCACCGGTGAGTTTCTCCAGGAACTGCTGGGTTCCGGACCTGGCGATGGTGCCGATGTTGTTGATGACATCGTCACGGGTCATGCCGATGCCGTTGTCGCTGACAGTCACCGTCCCGGCCTCGGCGTCGTAATCGACATCGATGGCGAGATCACCGGTCTCTGCGGCGAGATCGGATTCCGTCAGGGCCTCGAACCGCAACCTGTCGCAGGCGTCCGATGCGTTCGAGATGAGCTCGCGCAGGAAGATGTCGCGGTTCGAATAGAGCGAGTGAATGACCAGCTTGAGCAGCTGGTTGACCTCGGCCTGGAACTCGAAGGTTTCGGTCCGGGCTTCGCTGGTGGACATGTGGCGGCCCCCTCTTCCTGGTGGTCGTTGTCGAGTTGTGGGGTTGCTATGGGGGCGACTGACGGATTTTCAACCCCTGGTGGCGGATGTTTCCCGGTACGGGGTAGCAGGAAGTTGGCAGATGCCGGATGGCAGCCATTCTCTACTTCCTCCCGTGCATGCCTTCCTGCCATCTGTCATCTGCCATCTGCCGATTCGGCCCCGCCACCGCCTTCAACATCCGGTGCTCCCGTTCCAGCAGCCATTGCTTGAAATCCACCTCGGGCCCCCTGCCCCAGTCGCCGCCATAACCGCCGATCCCGTCGGCCCCGACGACCCGGTGGCAGGGCACCACCAGCGGCAGCGGATTGGCACGACAGGCGCCGCCGACGGCACGCGGGGCGCTGGCGAGAACGGCGGCGAGCTGGCCATAGGTACGGACCTCGCCCGCCGGCACGGCGCACAGTGCCTCGCGGAAGCGCCGCTGGAACGGTGTCGGTGCCGGCGCCAACGGCAGCGTGAAGCGGAAGGCGGGATCGTCGGCCCAGGCGGCCAGTTGGCGCACGGTCTCCGCGGCCAGCGCATGGGTGGCGGCATGCTCCGGCCCCGGTTCGAGCCGGCTGATTGCCGTCACGAAGTCGTCGTCGACGCGCACGCCCACCCGACCGAGCGGGCCGTTCCAGATCGCCTGGTAACCGGTCTCGTTCACGATGCTTCCTCCTCCACCGGCGCCGGAACGTCGCCCGGGCCGGCCTCGCGCAGCCGAAGCTGCTGCAGGCGGTTGCGCAACGTCGAACGCCGCGCCGGATCCTCGGTCGCCCGCAGCAGTCGCCGGTAGATACGGCGCGCATCCCCGATCAGGCCGATCTCCGCCAGGACATCGGCCGCCTGGTACAGGGCGGTCTGCCCCCACGGGTCGCCGCCGCGCGCGTCGGTCAATGTCGCCGATTGCAGGTACAGTTGCGCTGCCTCGAGGTAGCGCTCCTGGGACTTGCGGGATTCGGCCTGCCAGTAGAGCAGCTCGCGCCGCCGTTTCGCCGGCAGATCGCGCAGTCCGACCCGCTGCAGCAGCTCCAGTGCCTGCGGATGCTCCTCGGCCCCCTGCAGATCGAACACGACCTGCAGGAACCGGTCGAGCCGCTCGCCGGTCAATTCGGCATTCTCGTCCAGCAGCCGATGCAGCGCCGCCACGCCGTCCTCGATGCGCCCGCCGAGCACCAGCACGCGGGCCCGCAACAGCCCCCAGGAAAACTCGTCCACGTCTTCGGGCGGTTCGGTGAGGGTCGTCAGCAATCGGGTCGCCTGGGATACGTCATTGCGTCCAAGGGCTTCATCGACCAGACGATAGCGCACGCTTTCGGGAATCGACTCGACCTCCGCATATCGATCGGCGTGGAGATAGGCATGACGGGCCGTGGCCATGCCCGGCTCACCGTCGTGCAGCAACTCGATCAGGCGTGCATGGGCGCGCGCGCGATTGACGGGACTGCCGCGCTGCGCGATCACGGCAAGGAAGGATCGGGCCCGTACCGGATATTGCGGCAGGGCGGCCTCGGCGGCCTCGAACCAGCCACCGTCGTCCCCGATCAGCAGCTCGCGGCGATTGCCTGCATGCAGCCCGTAATCCAGCCATGCCGTCCACAAGTCATCGCCGTTCACCGCGAAGAGGTTGTCGGTGGCCGGCAATCCGGCCGCCAGTGCGGCGGCATGCTCCAGTGCCAGGGCACGCCAACCCGGTGCAGGCTGCATCGCCGCGGATTCGGCGGCAATGAACCACAGACGTGCACGTTGTGCTGCCGGCTTCTCTTCCTGCCGCGCGAGCTCGACTGCGTCCGCGTGAATCGCTTCGGCCGTGCGATCTCCGGCACGCAGCCGCGCCAGCAGTTCGAGCGCCTGCAGTTCGCCTGCGGAATCGGCCGGCAGCCGGCGGACTGCCTCCTCGGCCCGGCCGGCACGTAGCAGCACACGGGTACGCAGCACGACCCAGTCGGCCGGCGGCTCCGCATGGTCCTGATCGAATCTTCGCAGGGCCGTCACGGCGTCATCGGTCCGATCGTCGACCAGATAGCTGCGTATGACGAGCTGACGCCAGCGTTGCAGTTCCCGCGATGACGCACCCGGTCCGGCCGTCCAGATCAGGTCGCGCAACAGTGCCCGCGCGGTCCGTGCCTCGCCCAGTTCCAGCCGGAAGGCGGCCCGGTGCTCCAGTGCCCAGCGCCGGAAGGGTTCGGGCGCGGCCGGCGGCAGGTCCCGCAGGCGATCCACCGCCCGCTGCCAGGCCCGCGCCTCCACGAGGACGGCGATGCGGGCACGCTCCCACTCGACCCAGCGATCGGGGTTGTCGGCCGCCTTCGGCTGATCGGCATCGAGCAGTTCCAGCGCCAACCCGGGTGCACCGGCAGACGCGATCTCCTGAAGACGGATCAGCGAAACGTCGGCCGCACGCACGGGAACCGTGACGCAGGCCAGTACGAGAAGGCAAAGGAAAAACGGGCGGTGTGCCGACACACACCGCCCGTTGCTGGAGACATCGACATCCATGGGCGAACTTGTACCCCGGGCACGGCCCGCCGTGCAAGCCGTCCCGGAAGTACGCCGGATCAGCGCTTGGGCAGCTTTTCCTTGATGCGGGCCGCCTTTCCGGTCAGGCCGCGCAGGTGATAGAGCTTCGCCTGGTGAACCTTGCCGCGACGCTTGACCTTGATCTCCGCGATCTGCGGGCTGTAGGTCTGGAACACGCGCTCGACCCCCTCGCCGTGCGCGATCTTGCGAACGGTGAACGAGGAGTTCAGGCCGCGATTGCGCTTGCCGATGACGACGCCCTCGAACGCCTGCAGGCGCTCGCGGTTGCCTTCCTTCACCCGTACCGAGACGGTAACGGTATCGCCGGCACCGAATTCCGGCACCTGCTTCGTCATCTGCTCGGCCTCGAGTTCCTTGATGATGTCGCCCATCGTTCGCTCCCGTCGTTTCCGTCATCCCGCCGTCGCGGCCTGTCCACGATACTCGGCGATGAATTCCTCCAGCAGCCGGCGATCGCCCGGCCCCAGTTCCCGTCCCTGCAACAGGTCCGGCCGCCGCAGCCAGGTCCGCCCCAGTGCCTGCTTGCGTCGCCAGGCGGCAATTGCCCGGTGATCCCCGGACAGCAGCACGGGCGGCACGCGCTGGCCATCGATTTCTTCCGGCCGCGTATACTGCGGCCCTTCCAGCAGTCCGTCGGTGAACGAATCGTCGTCCACCGACTGCTCGTCCCCGACCGCGCCCGGCAACAGCCGGACCACACCGTCGATGACGACCATCGCCGCCAGCTCTCCGCCCGAGATGACGAAGTCCCCGAGCGACCATTCCTCGTCGATGTCAGTCTCGAGGACGCGTTCGTCCACGCCTTCGTAGCGGCTGCAGAGCAGGATCAGTCCCGGCGCCGCCGCCATGCCCCGCAGTGCCCGCTGATCCAGCGGCCGCCCCTGCGGACCGAGGTGGACGCGTCGCGCGCCCGCGGGTGCCGCGGCAGCCGCACGCCGCAGGGCTGCCCTTGCCGGCGCCACCTGCATCAGCATCCCGGGACCGCCGCCGAACGGCCGGTCGTCGACCGTGCGATGGACATCGCGCGTCTCGTCACGCGGATCCCAGGTGTGCAGCGAAACCAGGCCGCGTTCGTGCGCCCGCCCGGTCACCCCGTATTCGGCGACCGCCCGCACCCGGTCGGGAAACAGCGTGACGACATCGATTCGCATCACCAGGGAACCTCCATGCCCCGCGGGTCCCCCGACTCGATCGGAACCCTCCCGCTGCACACGGATGTGCCGCCATTTCCAGTGACCTGCAGTCGCTGGAAATGGCGGGCCATGGGAAATCGCATTCTCATGACCCGCGTCCGGTCAAGGCCGGGATTGCCCTTGATCGGACGTCAGAATTCCGGATCCCAGTCGACCACCACCCGGTCGGCATCCGGCTCGACGGACCGGATGACCTCGCCGGGGATCCACGGGATCAGCCGCTCGCGTTCGCCGCGCACCACCAGCACATCGTTCGCGCCCGTCTCGAGCAGGTGATCGACCCGTCCGAGCTCCGTCCCGTCCGTGGTCACGACCTGCAGGCCGAGCAGTTCGTGCCAGTACCACTCGTCCTCCGCCGGTTCCGGCAGCGATTCCACTGGCACCGAGATCAGGCCGTGGCGCAGCCGGACCGCGGCATCGCGGTCCTCGCAGCCTTCCAGCTGGACCACGAGATCCCGTTGCCGGTGTTGCGACGCGATGACCCGCAGCTCGCGGACCCCGTCACGGGTCTCGATCCACCAGCGTTCGAAATCGAGGATCGATTCGGGCGGGCGGGCGTCCGAATGTACCCGGACCCAGCCCCGGACTCCGTACGGCGCGCCGATCCGCCCCAGCGTGACACGGCGCACGGGGTGCGAGCGCTTCAGCCGGCGGCGCTGTCCGCGCGGCGCTGTTCCTTGACCAGGCTGGCCACCCGGTTGCTCATCTGGGCCCCCTTCGCGACCCAGGCATCGACCTTGTCCAGGTCCAGACGGAGCCGGGGCGATTGCCCCCGCGCGACCGGATTGAACAGCCCCAGGCGCTCGATGATGCGACCGTCGCGCGGGCTGCGGCTGTCGGTGACCACGATGTCGAAGAACGGGCGCTTCTTGGCGCCGCCGCGGGAAAGTCGAATCGATACCATCGACCTGGCTACCTCCGTCTGAAACCGGTTGCGGCGGGCCGGAAGGACCCCGCCGGGATAAACGCGTGATTGTACCGGAAAATGGGGTGGTGTGAAGAGGGGAAAGGGCCCAGGGCTCAGACGGCAGATGGCGGGATGCACGGCCCTGCGCGGCCGTCAACTATCGGGGTACCCGTCGTGCCCGGGGATGATCACCGGCACCGCTGCCCTGTCCTTTCCTGCCATCTGTCATCTGCCGGCTGTCATCTCCCTGCCTACCCCATCCCGGGCGGCAGCCGTCCGCCCATCCCGCGCATCATCTTCTCCATCCCGCCCTTCTTCGAGACCTTCTTCATCATCTTCGCCATCTGGGCGTGCTGCTTCAGCAGGCGGTTGACGTCCTGGACACGGGTACCGGAACCACCGGCGATGCGGCGCTTGCGCGAGCCGTTGATGACGTTGGGCCAGCGGCGCTCCTGCGGAGTCATCGAGTCGATGATGGCGATCAGGTGTTTCGTGTTGCCGAGGCCGCCGGCGGCCTGCTGCATCCGCTCCCGCGACATGCCGCCCATTCCCGGCATCTTCTCCAGCATTGAGCCGAGTCCGCCCATCTGCTGCATCTGGTCGAGTTGATCGCGCATGTCGCCGAGATCGAAGCCCTTGCCCTTCTTCATCTTGCGGGCGAGCTTCTCGGCCTTGTCCGTGTCCACCTGCTGCTGCGCCTGCTCGACCAGGCTGACCACGTCGCCCATGCCGAGGATGCGCGAGGCGATCCGCTCCGGATGGAATACCTCCAGGGCATCGGTCTTCTCGCCCGAACCGAGGAACTTGATCGGCTTGCCCGTCACCATGCGCACCGACAAGGCGGCGCCGCCGCGGGCATCGCCGTCGGTCTTGGTCAGGATGACGCCGGTCAGCGGCAGCGCCTCGTCGAATGCCTTCGCCGTCTGCGCGGCGTCCTGGCCGCTGAGGCTGTCGACCACGAACAGGGTCTCCACCGGCTCGACGGCCGCGTGGACCGCCCGGATCTCGTCCATCATCGGCTGATCGATGGCGAGACGGCCGGCGCTGTCGATCAGCAGCACCTCGTGACCGCCCTGACGCGCCGCCTCGCGGGCGCCGCGCGCGATATCGACCGCGTCCTTTGCGCCCTCGACCGCGAGGTAGGTCACGCCGATCTGTCCGGCGAGCGTCGCAAGCTGCTCGCGCGCGGCCGGCCGGTGAATGTCGGCGCTGGCAACGGCCACCCGCTTGCGCTCGCGCTCGGACAGCCGGCGCGCGAGCTTGGCGATGGACGTGGTCTTGCCGGCGCCCTGGAGACCCGCGACGAGCACGACCGCCGGCGGCTGCGTGCGCAGATCGAGTTCCGCGCTCTCGCCGCCCATTACGGCCACGAGCTCATCCTGGACGATCTTGACCAGTGCCTGGCCGGGCGAGACGCTGCCGATGACCTCCTGTCCGAGGGCGCGCTCGCGTGCCTGTTCGACGAACTGCTTGACCACCGGCAGCGCGACGTCTGCCTCCAGCAGGGCCATGCGAATTTCGCGCAGGGTGTCGCTGATGTTGTCCTCGGTCAGGCGGCCGCGACCGCGGAGGTCCTTGAGCGTGCGCCCGAGACGTTCGCTGAGGTTGTCGAACACGGTAATCGCTTCCCCTGTCCGGCGGGATTGCCGGCCGGAATGAATGGTGGACAAACCCCGGATATACTTCCGGGATTCATGCATGAGCAGCCGCGGCACATGGATGTGCCGCCATTTCCAGCGGCTGCAGGTCGCCGGAAATGAAGGGTCATGGAAATCGCATTTTCATGGCCCGTGTCCGGGCAAGGCCGGGATGGCCCCTGCCCGGGATTTTCAATTATAGCTCGAAGGACTCGCCGCCCTGAAGACGGTGTAGTTCATGCTCCGGCAGCGAACGTGCCAGCTCCTCCATGATCCGCTCTTCGTGGCCGGGCTTGAGATGGGTCACGAAAACCCGCGGGCGATAATCGAGCTTGTGCAGATCGTCCGCCAGAAGGGATGGGCAATAATGGCGGGAATGCTCGGCGAGTTCGCGTTCGTGATCGGGGAAGCCGACCTCGACGATCAGCGGATCGATCGATTCCTCGCGATTGAGCGCTGCCCAGAGCGTGTCGTTGGTCGTCGTGTCGCCGGAATAGCAGAATCCGCCGGCCCCGCCCCGGCAGATATAGCCTACCGCCGGGATCGAATGCCGCACCTCGACCGAATGCAACTCCCGGCCATCCACCATCACCGAACTGCCGGCCTCGTGCTCGACAAACCGGAGTACACCACGATCGGGATCGGGCAGAACCGTGAAGTCGGGCCATATCACGCCGTTGAAAACGTGCTTTCGCAAGGTCTCGATCGTGTGGGGTGTGCCGTGCACTTGCAGCGGATCGCCGACGAGTCGCTCGAAGATCGAATCGAGCAGGAGGGGCACGCTGAGGACATGGTCGATATGCGCATGGGTCAGGAAGACGTGCCGGATGGCCTGCATGTCCCTCAGCGACAGTGTACCGACACCGGTACCCGCATCGATCAGAATGTCGCCATCGACGAGAAAGGCCGTCGTATACAGCCCGGCACCGATGCCGCCGCTGCATCCGAGCACGTGCAGTCGCATGAGCAAGGATCCGTCAGTCGCGGAAACCGGACGAATGGTAGCATGCGATCATGCGGCATCCGTTCGGGGAATTGCGAAATCGATCACGTTCCGGACAGTTCACCGATTTCCGCTGCCAGCTCGCGCAGGACACCGGCCGGATCGGTGGCCGCGGTCACCGGTCGACCGATGACAAGGTAATCCGCACCTGCCCGCATGGCCTCCGCCGGTGTCACGGTCCGGCGCTGATCGTCCGCGCTGCTGCCGCGTGGACGCATTCCCGGTGTGACCAGGACGAAGCGCTCGCCGAATCGTGACCGCAGCGGCCCCGCTTCCGTCGCGGCACAGACCACGCCGTCGCAGCCGGCGTCACGGGACACTTCCGCCAGACGCAGCGCCAGGTCAGTGGTGGAGATATCCAGCCCCAGCTCGGACAGGTCGGCATCCTCCATGCTGGTCAGTACCGTCACGGCGATCAGCAACGGTCGCTCCGATCCCTCCCCGATCGCTTCTCGTGCAGCCTCGAGCATCCGCCGGCCTCCCAGGGCATGCACGTTGACCATCCAGACACCGAGATCGGCCGCGACCCGGCAGGCCGCGGCAACTGTATGGGGGATATCGTGATACTTGAGGTCGAGAAAGATCTCGAAACCCCGATCCTGCCATTGCTCGATGCAAGCGGGCCCGACCCGGGTGAACAGTTCCTTGCCCACCTTCAGCCGGCAAAGGGCGGGATCGAACTGACGTACCAGCGCATCGGCAGCCTCATGGTCGTCAAGATCGAGCGCGACCACCAGACGTGGATCGCGAACCATTGTCATTCTCCCTCGATACCGATGATCGGCTTGACCGTGTTCCAGCTGCGGCAGCTCGGACACTGCCAGTGCAGATGCTTGCCCTGATATCCGCAATGATTGCATTGATAAACCGGCTTCGACTCCAGCAGTCGATCCAGCATGTCGAGCACGATCTCGGTACCGGGTCGACTGCGCTCGCTTGCATGCTCCAGCTCCATGGCCACCCATTCACGCAGCCCGCGCAATGACGGCCGCTTGAGCAATTGCTCGCGGAAGAAATCGCGCGCCGCGTGTTCGTCCTCGCGCTTGCGGATCAACTGGGTTGCCGCCTGGATGACCGAGATGCTGTTGTATCGTCCCCGCAGACGATCGATATAGGCCTCCAGCGCACTTGCATGCTCGACCTGCGCGAGCGAGGTCAACAGCGGTTCGATGACCTCGGGCAGAAAGGCGGGATCCTGTGCCTCCACCCGCCGGTAGGCCCGAGCCGCCTGCCGGTACTGCTTCGCATCCATCGCGATGTCGCCCTCGAGAATGCTCGCCCGGACGCTGCCCTGATCGGCCCCGAGGGCGCGCTGGGCCAGCTTGCGCGCCGCACTGTCGTTTCCGGCCCGCCGTTCCGCATCGGCCAGCTCGCACCAGTAGTGCGCAATGAGATCGGACTGGCTCTCGCCGGTCACCCGTTGCAATCGCTCCGCCGTCTGAATGGCCGCCTTCCATTCCCGTTCGCGCTCGTAGATGGTCAGGAGCTGGCGGGAAGCCTCGGCAACATGGTTCCGGTTGCGCACCAGTTCCGAGAACAGACCCTCGGCACGATCGAGCACACCGGCACGCATGTAGTCGCGTGCCAGTTCCAGCAGGGCGTAGGAACGATGCTCCCTGGCCAGATTGGGCCGGGCAATCAGATTCTGGTGAATCCGGATGGCACGGTCGACCTCGCCGCGGCGGCGGAAAAGATTGCCGAGCGCCAGATGGGTCTCGATGGTCTCGCTGTCGACCTCCACCAGGCGCAGGAAGACCTCGATGGCCTTGTCGGGCTGCTCGTTGAGGAGATAATTGAGCCCGCGGAAATAATCGCTGGGCGGCCGTCCCGATGCGGCATGTTCCGTCCGGTGCCGACGCGCGCTGCGGCGCCCGGCCCACCAGCCGCTTGCCGCCGCCACCGGCAGCAACAGCCACAACAGATCAATTACGCTCACGAGTCCAGCCGATGAATTTCGGAATCGATCGCCCGTGGGTCATCAACGCTTGTCATCCTTTCCGGCGAAGGCTCGGCAGACGCGGACGCTATACGGACTCGGCCCCGTGATCGCGGATGCGTTCAGTCGTCGTGCCGTTCCGTCGCCTGCGTGTTGACACGTTCGCGCAGTTGCTTGCCGGGCTTGAAATGGGGGACGTACTTGCCACGCAGGACAACCGGGGCACCGGACTTGGGGTTGCGACCCATGCGTGGCGGACGGTAGTGAAGACTGAAACTGCCGAAGCCGCGGATCTCGATCCGCTCGCCATTCGACAGTGACCGGCTCATCGACTCCAGCAGGGTCTTGACCGCCAGCTCGACGTCCTTGTACGCGAGATGGCTCTGCTTGCGTGCCAGTGCATCGATCAACTCGGATTTGGTCATTGCGTTCCACCCGACTGAAGCGAGCGGTTGCGGTCCCGTTGCCCGCGGGACCGCCACGATCCGCCTTATTCTTTGTCGTCGGCGCCGATCTGTTCCTTGATGAGGTCGCCAAGCTTCGCACCGCCGCCGCCTCCGGAGCGCTGATAATCGGTTACCGCAGCCTTCTCCTCATCGGTTTCCCTGGCCTTGACCGACAGGTTCACCGTACGGCTCTTGCGATCGAGCCCGATGAACTTCGCCTCGATCTCCTCCCCCTCGGAAAGCACGGTGCGCGCGTCCTCCACCCGATCGCGCGACAGCTCGGTCGCACGCAGGATGCCCTCGACGCCGTTGCCCAGATCGACGGTCGCGGCCTTCGGTTCCACTTCCGTCACCGTACCGCGGACGATACTGCCCTTCGGATTCTCGGCGACGAATTCGGCGAACGGATCGGTATCGAGCTGCTTGATGCCGAGCGAGATGCGCTCGCGCTCCGGATCGACCGACAGCACAACGGCCTCTACCTGCTCGCCCTTGCGGAAGTTGCGTACCGCTTCCTCGCCCGGCTCGCTCCAGGAGAGATCGGACAAGTGGATGAGGCCGTCAATGCCGCCATCCAGTCCGATGAAGACGCCGAAATCGGTAATCGACTTGATCGTGCCCGACACGCGATCGCCCTTGTTGTGGCTGGCCGCGAAATCCTCCCACGGATTGGCCTGGCACTGCTTGATGCCGAGCGAAATCCGGCGGCGCTCCTCGTCGATGTCGAGGATCATGACCTCGACCTCGTCGCCGATCGCGACCACCTTCGACGGACTGACATTGCGATTGGTCCAGTCCATCTCGGAGACGTGGACGAGGCCCTCGACGCCTTCCTCGATCTCGACGAAACAGCCGTAATCGGCGATGTTGGTGACCTTGCCGAACATGCGCGTACCCACGGGGTAGCGGCGGGCGATGTCGACCCAGGGATCCTCGCCGAGCTGCTTGAGACCGAGCGAGACCCGGTTGCGCTCGCGGTCGAACTTGAGAACCTTGACCTCCAGTTCCTGGCCGACCTCGACCACTTCGGAAGGATGCTTGACCCGTTTCCAGGCCATGTCGGTGATGTGCAGCAGGCCGTCGATACCCCCCAGATCCAGGAATGCGCCGTACTCGGTGAGGTTCTTGACCACGCCCTTGACGGTCTGGCCTTCCTGCAGATTCTTGAGCAGTTCCTCGCGCTCGGCGCTGTACTCGCTCTCGACAACCGCGCGGCGCGAAACCACGACGTTGTTGCGGCGCTGATCGAGCTTGATCACCTTGAATTCGAGTTCCTTGCCCTCGAGATAGCTGGTGTCCCGTACCGGACGGACATCCACCAGCGAACCGGGCAGGAATGCGCGAATGCCGTTGAGATCGACGGTGAAACCGCCCTTGACCTTGCCGGTGATGTGTCCCCTGACGGTCTCGCCGGCCTCGAAGGCCTCCTCGAGCTGGGCCCAGGCCCGTACCCGTCGCGCCTTCTCGCGCGAAACGCGCGTCTCGCCGAAACCGTCCTCGACCGTGTCCAGCGCGACCTCGACGGTATCGCCGACACCGATGGTCAATTCGCCATTCTCGTCGGCGAACTGCTGGGCGGGTATGACGCCTTCGGACTTCAGGCCGGCGTTGACGATCACGAGATCGTCACGGACATCGATCACGGTGGCCATGAGCAGCGAGCCGGGCCGCATGTTGGTTTGCGCCAGGCTCTCCTCGAACAGTTCCGCAAAGCTCTCAGACATTCATTTGGACCCTAGAATAAACCACGCTTTCGCGCTTCCCTCCGCCGCTTCCCTGGACCGAGCGGGTTGGTTGCAATATTGCCGGAACGCCTCCCGTGCCCCCGGCTCTCGAGTCCACCTTGGCAACGGGCGGTGGCTCCCGTCGGGTCGTTCGGCATGTCGGTGCCGAAATCCCGGAGAAACAATCGTTTATTCTACCCCATTCGAAGCCGGCCTTCCCGCGCGAACCATGACGAACCCGCGGCCGCCGGCATCTGCCGGTTACTCCTGTTACTCCTGCACGGACAGGCGCTCACGCGCGAGCGCGAGCACCTGCTCGGTCACCTGGTCAATCGATAACGCGGTCGAGTCGATCTCGATCGCATCCTCGGCGGGCTGGAGCGGCGAAACGGCTCGCCGGGCGTCCTGTTCGTCCCGTGCCTCGATGTCTTTCAAAAGACCGCGGAGGCTAACACCGATCCCCTTTTCCTTCAACTGGTTATGACGCCTCATGGCACGGGCTTCGGCGCTCGCGGTAAGGAAGATCTTGAGGCAGGCATCGGGGAACACGACCGTGCCCATGTCGCGGCCATCGGCGACCAGCCCGGGCGCTTGCCGAAAGGCCCGCTGACGCTCCAGCAGGGCCTCCCGGACCGCCTCGTGCGATGCCACACGCGAGGCATTCATGCCGATTTCCTCGGCGCGAATGTCGCGCGAGACATTGGAGCCGTCCAGATAGGTCCGCAGGCCACGCGGGCCGGCGGGCTCGAAGAACGGCCGCATCTCGCGGGCGACCTCGGCCACGGCCGGTCCATCGTCGAACTCGACCCCGCGGCGGGCGGCGGCCAGGGCCGTCAGGCGATAGAGCGCCCCCGAATCGAGCAGGTGAAAGCCGAGTGACTCGGCGACCCGCTGGGCGATCGTGCCCTTGCCCGAACCGCTCGGGCCGTCAATGCAGATGACCGGTACCGTTGCTGGCTGGTTCATCCCGCACCTTCCTCCTCGATCGCCAATCCGGCTGTTGCCGCCATTTCGGCGAAGCCGGGAAACGATGTGTTGACGTTGGTGCAGTCGGTGATCCGGATCATACCCGAGGCACGCAGTCCCGCCACAGCGAAGCTCATCGCGACGCGGTGGTCCCCGTGGCTGTTCACCTCGCCTCCACCCGGCTCGCCCCCCTCGATGATCATGCCGTCGGCGGTCGGACGGGCAGCGATGCCCAGCGCCTGCAGGCCCTCGGCCATGACCTGGATGCGGTCGGATTCCTTGACCCGCAGTTCCTCCGCATCGGTCAGAACCGTGCGGCCGCGCGCACAGGCGGCGGCAATGAAAAGGGCCGGGAATTCGTCGATGGCGCGCGGAACCACCGCCGGCGGGATCTCGATTCCGTGCAGTTCGGCCGCCCGCACCCGCAGATCGACCACCGGTTCGCCGCCCACCTCGCGCTCGGCCAGGACCTCGATGTCGGCACCCATCGCCCGCAGTACCTCGACCACGCCGGTACGGGTCGGATTCCAGCCGACGTGCTCCACGACCAGATCGGAACCCGGGGCGATGCTGGCGCCCACGAGGAAGAAGGCGGCCGAGGAAATGTCGCCGGGCACGTCGACGAAACGCGCCTTGAGCCGGCCGCCCCCGTCGACGCAGACTCCGTGCTCGCCACGATCCACCGGATAGCCGAACCCGGCCAGCATGCGCTCGGTGTGATCGCGGCTCTCGGCGGGCTCCCGCACGCAGGTGCGACCCGAGGCATGCAGCCCGGCCAGCAGCAGGGCCGACTTGACCTGGGCGCTGGCCACCGGCGAAGCATGCTCGATGCCGTGCAGCCTGCGCCCCCCGTGAATCCGCAGCGGCGGTGTACCGGCCTCGCTGGCATCGATGCGCGCACCCATGCGGGTCAGTGGCTCGATCACCCGCTGCATGGGCCGCCGCGACAGCGAGGCGTCGCCCACCAGTTCGGTATCGAACGGCTGGGCGGCGAGCAGGCCGGCAAGCAGGCGCATGGAGGTGCCGGAATTGCCGAGGTCGATCGGGCCGCCAGGCGCCCGCAGACCCTCGATGCCGGCACCGTGGATCACCACACGACCCTCGCTGGGACCCTCGATGTACACCCCGAGCCGGCGGAACGCCACCAGTGTGCCGAACGCATCGGCGCCCTCCAGGAAGCCGTCGATTTCCGTGACCCCGTCGGCGATCGCGCCGAGCATGATCGCGCGATGGGAGATCGACTTGTCGCCGGGCAGACGCAGGCAGCCGGTCAGGGCGCCGCCCGGCTGCACCCGGAAGACATGCGGACCGGTCATCCGCAGAAACGGTCCCGGGCCGTCTTGGCGCGCGTGAATCGCGCGAGCAGGCCATCGCCATCGCCGGCGTCCACCTCGGCGGTAATGGCATCGAGATCCTCCCGATATGCCTGCAGCGCCTCCAGCAGGGCCTCGCGATTGGCGATACAGATGTCGCGCCACATCAGCGGGTCGGACGAGGCGATGCGGGTGAAATCGCGGAAGCCCCCGGCGGCATAGCGGAACAGGGCTTCGGGCTCGGGAGCGCGGGCCAGCGAATCGACCAGTCCGAATGCCAGCATGTGCGGCAGGTGGCTGGTTGCGGCGAGCAGCCGGTCATGGTGTTCCACGTCGAGTCGCTCGACCCGCGCGCCGGTACGGATCCACAGCCGTTCGACGCGTTCGATGGCATCCGCCCCGGTTTCCTCGACGGGTGTCAGGATCACGCGGCGATCGCGGAACAGTTCGGCGAAGGCCGCTCCCACGCCGCTGCGTTCGGTCCCGGCGACGGGGTGTCCCGGTACCACCCGTGCAAGCGAGCCGAGCGTTGCCCGCGCATCGGCGACGAAACTCCCCTTGACACTGCCCGCATCGGTAACGATGGTGCCGGGTTCCAGCCCGGGCGCGATCGCGGCCAGGGCGGCATGCATCGCCCCCATCGGCACCGCCAGCAGCACCACGTCGGCGCCGGCGACTCCGGTCACGGCATCGGTCTCGCCGCGGTCGATCGCGCCGCGCTCGACGGCCTGCTGCAGACGACCGGCATCGCGCCCGATGCCGACGATCTCGCCATCGTGGCCCGCCGCCTTCAGGGCCAGCCCGAACGAGCCGCCGATCAGGCCGACACCGACGATGGCAATGCGTTCGCTCATGCCGCGAGCACCTCCCCGAGCGCCTCCAGTACACGCCGATTCTCGGACCCGGTGCCGACCGTGATGCGCAGGTGGTTCGGCAGTTCGTAGCCCCCGATCGGCCGCACGATGACGCCGCGCGCGAGCAGCGACTCGAACACCTCCGCCCCCGGACGGCCGACATCGACACTGAGGAAATTCGCCACGGACGGGATCGATACCAGACCGAGGCCGCGCACGCCCTGTTCGAGCTGTGTCAGGCCGTCGCGATTCATGGTCACGCTCTCGGCCACGAAGCCGTCATCGTCGAGCGCCGCGGCGGCCGCGGCCAGCGCGGCGCTGTTGACATTGAACGGATGACGCACGCGATTCAGCAAGTCGGCAATGGCCGGCGAGGAGACCGCGTAGCCGCAGCGCAGTCCGGCCAGGCCGTGAATCTTGGAGAAGGTCCGCGTGACCACCAGGTTCGGATGTCGATCGAGCCAGTCGATCGCGTTCGGGTAGTCGGCTTCCTCGACGTATTCCGCATAGGCCTCGTCGACCACCGCGATCACGTGATCAGGCAAGGCATCGAGAAACACCGCCAGCGGATCGCGCGTGACCCGGGTACCCGTGGGATTGTTCGGATTGGCGATGAACACGACCCGCGTATCGGCATCCATGCACGCGGCCATGGCATCGAGGTCGTGGCCGTACGGCGCGTCCGGGTGGTCGGCGGGATGCGCATCGGCGACACTGCTTTCCGCGCCGGCGGCGCGGGTCGCGATCGGATACACCGCGAACGCGTGCCGCGAGAACACGGCATTGCGTCCGGGACCGAGAAAGGTCCGCGCGATCATGTCGAGCACGTCGTTGGAGCCGTTGCCGGGCGTGATCGCCGTCGGCTCCACACCGTGGCGTTCGGCCAGGCGCACGCGCAGCTCCGTGGCGCCACCGTCGGGATAGCGATACACGTCATCGAGCGCGTCGCGCGCCGCATCCAGGGCGCGCGGGCTGGCGCCGAGCGGATTCTCGTTCGAGGCCAGCTTGACGATGTCCGCCGGATCCAGGCCGTACTCCCGCGCCAGCTCACCGATCGGCTTGCCCGGCTCGTACGGCGCCAGACCGCGTACGCCCTCGACAGCCAGTTCGACGGGATCGCAGGTCATCGGATTGCCACAATGCGTGAACGGGAATTCAAAAAATGGACGAACCACGAATGAACACGGATTAACACGAATGAAAATGGCCGTCGTTCAGCGTCTTCCGCTGGCATCCGTCCCATACGCGCCGTTTCACTGGAAATGCATGAAGTCACTCGGCATACAAGATACAAAGGTGCACCATCCATCAGGAACGAACGCACACGATCGGCAATACAGTCCAGAGCGAATAACGAAGGAACCCATTCGTGTTTATTCGTGTTCATTCGTGGTTCTTGTCTTTTTTGAACGACGAAACCATCAGGACAGGGCACGGGGATACGAGCCCAGCACGCGGCACAGGGCGGCTTCCTCGGTCAGGGCCTCGAGGGCGGGCTTGACGGTGTCGTCCCCGGCGTGGCCGAGGATGTCGATGAAGAAGACGTATTCCCACAGCCGCCCGCGCGTCGGCCGCGATTCCAGCCGGGTCATGTCGATACCGTGCTCGGCCAGCGGCTTGATCAGGTGGAACAGCGCGCCGGGACGGTTGCGCGCCGACAGCAGCAGCGAGGTCTTGTCGTCGCCGGTCGGCGGCACGTCGTAGTCGCCGATCACCAGGAAGCGCGTGGTGTTGTCGGGCTCGTCCTCGATCCGCTCGACCAGGGTATTGAGCTCGTATATCTCCGCCGCCATTGCCGGCGCGATCGCGGCCGTGCCGGACTCCTCGGATGCGCGCCTCGCCGCCTCGGCATTGCTCGATACCGCGATCCGCTGCGCGTTCGGCAGGTTGGCATCAAGCCACTCGCGGCACTGGGCGAACGACTGCTGGTGCGAATAGACCGTCGTCACCGACGAGGCATCCGCGTCGCGGCTGACCAGGTGATGATGAACACGCAACAGCACTTCACCGCAAATGCGCAGGTTCGACTGCATGAACACATCGAGGGTGTGACTCACCATGCCCTCGGTCGAGTTCTCCACCGGCACTACCCCGAACTGGGCCGTACCGGCAGCCACCTCGCGGAAGACCTCGTCGATCGCCGCCATGGAACGGGTTTCGATCGAGCGCCCGAAATGACGGTAGACCGCCGCCTGGGTGAAGGTGCCGGCGGGTCCGAGATAGGCCACCGCCAGCGGCTGTTCGAGCGCCAGGCAGGCCGAGACGATCTCGCGGAAGACCCGGGTGACGGCGGCTCCGTCGAGCGGCCCCTCGGTGGCGGCGGCGAGCTCGCGCAGCAGCTGGGCCTCGCGCTCGGGACGGGAGAAATTGTCGGTCTCGCCGCCGTCGCGCTTGATCTCGGCGACCTCCTGGGCACAGCCGGCACGCTCGTTGATCAGCGCCAGGATGCGGCGATCGATGTTGTCGATGCGACCGCGCACGGCGCGCAGCCGTTCCTCCGGTTGATCCTCGGGCTCGCTCATTGGCCTTCGTTCTTGTTTTCCGGCGCTTCATCCTCCTCGATGCGCGCCATTTGTACCAGTTTCTCGCCCTCGCCGAGACGGATCAGCCGGACACCCTGGGCATCCCGGCCCATGAGCGAGACCTCCGACGCCGGCGTCCGCACCAGCGTACCCCGGTCCGAGATCAGCATCAGCTCGTCGTCCTCGCTCACCTGTACGGCGCCAACCACGGTCCCGTTGCGTTCGGAAGTGCGGATCGAGCGTACGCCCTGGCCGCCGCGGCCGGTCTTGCGGTACTGCTCGACCGGCGTGCGCTTGCCGTAGCCGTTCGCGGTGGCGGTCAGGATGTCGCCGCCACCGTCGATGATCAGCGCAATGACATGTGCGCCGGAACCCAGTTTCATGCCGCGCACGCCGGCCGCGGTCCGGCCCATCGGCCGCACCTGTTCCTCCGTGAAGCGGATCGCCTTGCCGTCCGACGAGAACAGCATGGCATCGTGCGTGCCGTCGGTGAGTGCGACATCGACCAGCCAGTCGTCGATGCGCAGATCGATGGCGATGATGCCGCTGGCCCGGGGCCGCGAGAAATGCGACAGCGGGGTCTTCTTGACGATGCCCGAGCGCGTCGCCATGAGCACGTAGCGGTCCTCGGGAAACTCGCGCACCGGCAGCACGGCGTTGATGCGCTCGTTCTCCTCCAGCGGCAGGAGATTCACGATCGGGCGACCGCGCGCGCCGCGCCCGGCTACCGGCAGCTCCCACACCTTCTTCCAGTACACCTTGCCGTGGCTGGAGAAGCACAGCAGCGTGTCGTGGGCCGAGGCGACGAACATGCGATCGACGAAGTCCTCGTCCTTCATGCGTGCGGCCGACTTGCCCCGGCCGCCGCGCCGCTGGGTGCTGTAGTCCGCCAGGGGCTGGGCCTTTGCATAGCCGGCGTGTGACAGGGTCACGACCACCTCGTCGTCGGAGATCAGGTCCTCGACGGTGAGTTCGTCCTGGTGGGACTGTATCTGCGTGCGGCGGGCGTCGCCGTACTGCTCACGGATCGCCTCGAGCTCTTCCCGGATCACCGCCATCAGCCGGTCGGGGTTCTCCAGGATTTCGATCAGCTCGGCGATGCGATCGAGGATCCCGCCGTATTCCTCGGTGATCCTGTCCTGTTCCAGCGCGGTCAGCCGGTGCAGCCGCAGCTCCAGGATCGCCTGCGCCTGCTGCGGCGACAGCCGGTAGCCGCCTTCCTGCAAGCCGAACTCCGCCTCCAGCCCTTCCGGACGCGAGGAGGCCGAGCCCGTCCGCGAGAGCATCTGCGACACCACACCCGGATCCCAGGTCTGGGCGACCAGCGCCTCCTTCGCCTCGGCCGGATTCGGCGAGGCCTTGATCAGCGCGATTACCGGGTCGATGTTGGCCAGCGCCACCGCCAGGCCCTCGAGGACGTGGGCGCGCTCGCGCGCCTTGCGCAGCTCGTACACGCTGCGGCGGGTGACCACCTCGCGCCGGTGACGGACGAACGCCTCCAGCACCTCGCGCAGGGTCATCTGCCGCGGCTGGCCGTCGACCAGGGCGACCATGTTGATGCCGAAGACGTTGGCGAGCTGGGTGTGCTTGTACAGGTTGTTGAGCACGACGTCGGTGATCTCGCCGCGCCGCAGCTCGATCACCACCCGCATGCCCTCCTTGTCGGATTCGTCGCGCAGCTCGGAGATACCCTCCAGCCGCTTTTCCTTGACCAGCTCGGCGATCTTCTCCAGCAGCCGCGCCTTGTTCACCTGGTACGGCAGCTCGGTGATGACGATCGTGTCGCGCCCGTTGCGCTCGTCGGTCTCGATGTGGGTGCGGCCGCGGATCTCGATGCGCCCGCGGCCGGTGCGGTAGGCCTCGCGGATGCCGCGCGAACCGTTGATGATGCCGGCGGTGGGGAAATCCGGGCCGGGGACATGCTCCATCAATGCGGGCAACTCGATCTCCGGATCGTCGATCAGCGCGATGCAGGCGCTGACGATCTCGCCCAGGTTGTGCGGCGGGATGTTGGTCGCCATGCCCACGGCAATGCCGGCCGAGCCGTTGACCAGCAGGTTCGGCACCCGGGTCGGCAGGACCGCGGGCTCGCGCTCGCTCTCGTCGTAGTTGAGGACGAAATTGACCGTTTCCTTGTCGATGTCGGCCAGCAGCTCGTGGGCGATGCGCGCCATGCGCACCTCGGTGTAGCGCATGGCCGCGGCCGCGTCGCCGTCGATCGAGCCGAAGTTGCCCTGGCCGTCGACCAGGAGGTAGCGCATGGAGAAATCCTGCGCCAGGCGGACGATGGTGTCGTAGACCGCGGCATCGCCGTGCGGGTGGTACTTGCCGATGACGTCACCGACGATGCGCGCCGACTTCTTGTAGGGCTTGTTCCAGTCGACTCCGAGCTCGTGCATGGCGTAGAGCACGCGCCTGTGCACCGGTTTCAGGCCGTCGCGGGCATCGGGCAGGGCCCGGCCGACGATCACGCTCATCGCGTAGTCCAGGTAGGACTGACGCATCTCCTCTTCGA
>CAYZHJ010000001.1:73709-110032 GCA_964478305.1 uncultured Ectothiorhodospiraceae bacterium | reverse complement strand
CGCATCGCCACCGCGACCACGATCGCCAGCAGCAACACGAACGCCAGCCGTATCGCCAGCACGGGCACACCCTCGACCTGTGCCAGGTCCGGCTGCACTGTCACCGACAGCAGCGGCCGCCAGAGCGCGGCGAGTGCGGCGAGCACGAGGGCGGCGCCGCCGCCGATCCACAGCAGATCACCCCCCATCACCGCCAGGATGTCGCCGAACAGGTAGGCGAACAGGTCGACCCGCACGGCCTCGACCGCCGACAGCACCACCACGCCCAGCGCCAGGGTCGAATGCGCGAGGATGCCGAGAATGGTGTCGCCGGCGAACTCGCCGAAACGCTGCAGCGTCACCAGCAGCACGCCCGACGCCAGCGCCGCCAGCAGCACGCCGAGCATCGGATCGACCCCGGCGACGACACCGAGCGCCACTCCCATCAGGGCGGAATGCGACAGCGTGTCGCCGAAATAGGCCATGCGCCGCCAGACCACGAAGCAGCCCAGCGGCGCGGCCACCACGGCCACGCCGAGACCCGCGACCAGCGCGCGCCAGACGAAGGCATCATCGAGCCCGATCATCGCCCCCGCTCCGGCGTTTCGGGCACCACCTCGCCGTGAACGTCGTGCCGGTGGTCGTGATCGTGGGTGTAGACCGCGAATTCGCGATCGAAGGGACCGAACAGCCGCAGGTATTCCGGGTGCGAGGACACGGCCTCGGGCTCGCCGCTGCAGCAGACATGATGATGCAGGCACAGCACGCGGTCGGTGGCGGCCATGACCAGGTGCAGATCGTGCGAGACGATGAGGATCGCCAGCCGGCGGCGCTCGCGCAGGCGCGCGATCAGGCGGTAGAGGTCGCGCTGGCCGCTGACATCGACGCCCTGGGCGGGCTCGTCCAGTACCAGCAGCTCGGGCTCGCGCAGCAGCGCCCGCGCCAGCATCACCCGCTGCATCTCGCCGCCGGAGACGCGTTGCACGGGCGTGGCGCCCAGCTCGCCGATCCCGACCTCGGCCAGGACCTCGCGATGGCGCACCGGGTCCGCGCGCACGCCCAGCCCAAGGAACGCCTCGACCGTGAGCGGCAGGGTCGGCTCGATGTGCAGCCGTTGCGGCATGTAGCCGATGCGCAGGCCGGGGCGACGCACCACGCGACCGGCATCCGGCTTCTGCAATCCGAGCAGCACCCGTACCAGCGTGGTCTTGCCGGCACCGTTCGGACCGATCAGGGTCAGGATCTCGCGCGGGGCGACGCGGCAATCGACGCCGTCGAGCACGCGCCGGCCGTCGTACTCCACGCGCAGGCCCTCGGCCTGCAGCAGCGGCGCATCAGTCATGGCAGTCGGGGCAGACACCCTCGACCTCCGGCAGCACGTCCTCCTCCAGGCGATACCCGGCCCGCTGCGCCGCCAGTGCCACCGATTCGGCCACCCTTGCATCGTTCCATTCGAGCGCCTGCCCGCAGTGCGAGCAGACGAGGAACAGGCCGCCATGCTGGTCGTCCTCCGGATGATCGCAGGCCACGAAGCGGCTCTGGCTGGCCAGCCGGTGCACCAGGCCATGGGCCTGCAGGAACTCCAGCGCGCGATAGACGGTCGGCGGCGCCGGCTTGCCGCCGTCCGCGGCCAGGGCCGACAGCAGCTCGTAGGCGGTCACCGGGGCACCGGCCGCGACCACCAGTTCGTAGATTCGCTGCCGCTGCGGTGTGAAGCGGGCGCCACGGGCACGGCAGACCGCTTCGGCCCGGGCGACCGCACGGCGGATGCGGCGCTGTTCGTCGCGGCTGCTCATGTCGATTCCGCTTGCCAGGAATTGCTATAACATAACATAATCAGCCGCCGTTCGAATATCCGCCGGAGTCCCCATGCCCCGTTCCCTGCCGCTGCTCCTGCTTGCCATGCTGCCGCTGACGGTTGCCGCCGCCGAACCGCGCATCGTGGTATCGCTGCCGCCGCTGCACTCGCTGGTGGTCGGCGTCACCGGCGGCGAGGCCGAAACGCATCTGCTGCTGCGCGGAGGCGCTTCGCCACACCGTTTCTCGCTGCAGCCCTCGGACGCGCGGGCACTGGCCCGGGCCGACCTGGTCGTGGGGGCCGATCCGGACCTCGAGCGCTTCCTCGAACGCGCGCTGACCTCGCTGGCCACCGACTCGGAGGTGATCTGGCTGACGGCGGTGCCGGATGTCCATCGGCTCGAATCGCGGGCGGGCGGAACCTGGGACGATCACGGTGACCGCGACGATACGACACATGGAAACGCAGACGGGCATGCGGCGGACGAGAAGCACCAGCACGACGAGCACGAATCGCTCGATGCCCACGCCTGGCTGGACCCGCGCAACGCGATCGCGCTCACCCGCCGGATTGCGGACGCGCTGGCCGCCGCCGATCCCGAACGCGAGGCGTACTACCAGGCCAACGCCGCGCGCCGCATCGAGCGCCTGCAGACGCTCGACCGCGAACTCGCCGAGCGGCTCGCATCGGTACGCGATCTGCCCTATCTCGTGTTCCACGACGCCTACCAGTACTTCGAGGCCCGCTACGGCCTGAGCCCGGTCGGCGCGCTGGCGGTGGATCCGGAACGCCCGCCCGGCGCCCGCCGCCTGGCGGAGCTGCACGACCGCATCGAGGAGACGGGGGCGCGCTGCCTGTTCGCCGAGCCGCAGTTCGAGCCGAAGATCGTGCGCGTCATCCGCCAGGCCACCGCGATCCGCACGGCCACGCTCGACCCGCTGGGCGCGGCGCTCGAGCCGGGGCCGGAACTCTACGAAGTACTATTGCGGAAGCTGGCGGCGGATCTGAAGGCGTGTCTGGAAAATCCGTAGGTTGGGCCGACGAAGGAGGCCCAACGATTGAAACGCCGGGATGTTGGGCCTCCGCTGGCGGGGTATCTTACGGCTTTTCGGCAAAAACCTTTGGTGGGGCCCACTAAGTAGCCCAAACTATTTAATCGCCGGTTTGTTGGGCCTCCTTCGTCGGCCCAACCTACACGCTTTCAGATCTCCATCATCTCGAAGTCGTCCTTGCTGGCACCGCAGTCCGGGCAGACCCAGGTGTCGGGGATGTCCTCCCAGGCGGTACCGGGCGCGATGCCCTCTTCCGGCTCACCCTTGGCCTCGTCATAGATGTAGCCGCAGACGATGCACATGAACTTGCGGTATTCCATGAACCCCTCCAGCAGTAACGCGACCCCGGCAGCACACGACCGCGGCGCAGCCGCGGGATTGTGTCACACGGCCCGCAACGGTGGAACCGGGCCATGCCGGCACCGCACAATGCGATGACCCTGACGGCAAGCGCGGTACCCATGCCATCCATCACCGGCCTGCGCGGCCTCTATGCCATTGCCGACACCGGCGTGCTCGCGCCGCGGCACTTCGAGACGGCCGTCACGGCCGCCCTGGCCGGCGGCGCGTGCATGGTGCAATACCGCGACAAGAGCGGCGACCGTGCGCGTCGCAGCACCGAGGCCGCGATCCTGGTCGCGCTGTGCCGGGAACACGGCGCGATCTCGATCATCAACGACGATGCCGGGCTGGCGCTGGCGACCGGTGCCGACGGCGTGCATGTCGGCCGCGACGACGGCGATCCGGCCGCCGTGCGCGAACGGCTCGGCCGCGGACGCATCCTCGGCGTGTCCTGCTACGACGACCTCGGCCGCGCCCGCGAAGCCGTCGCGCTCGGTGCCGACTACGTCGCCTTCGGCAGCGTGTTCCCCTCGGCCACCAAGCCCGGTGCGGTGCATGCGCCCCTGGAACTGTTCGCCCGCGCCAGGGACGAACTGGATGTGCCGCTGTGCGCGATCGGCGGCATTACCGCCGACAATGCGGCGGAGGCGTTCAGCGCCGGCGCCGACCTCGTGGCGGTGATCCGCGATCTGTTCGAGGCAGCTGATATCCGCACGCAAGCGACCCGTATCGCGGCGTGCGCCGGCTGACGAACTTGTTACACTCACGAGCTGTGCCGGCAAATCCACAACCAGCGACACGATGACCGATCGAGACAGGCTGTTCGAACGCGCCTGCGCGCGTATACCCGGCGGCGTCAATTCCCCGGCCCGTTCCTTCGGCAGCGTTGGCGGCACTCCGCTGTTCATCGAACATGCCGAAGGACCGTACGTGTTCGACAGCGAGGGCAATCGCTACGTCGACTACGTCGGCTCGTTCGGCCCGGCCATCGTCGGCCACGCCCACCCGAAGGTGGTCGAGGCCGTGCAGCGCGCCGCATCGCGGGGCCTTTCCTTCGGCGCGCCGACGGCGGCCGAGGTCGAGCTGGCCGAGCGGCTGTGCGAACTGGTGCCCTCGCTGGACATGGTGCGACTGGTCAACTCCGGCACCGAGGCGACCATGAGCGCCATCCGCCTGGCACGCGGTTTCACGGGGCGCGACCGGATCATCAAGTTCGCCGGTTGCTACCACGGCCATGTCGACTCGCTGCTGGTCCAGGCCGGCTCGGGCGCGCTGACCCACGGCCATCCCAGCTCGCCCGGCGTGCCGGCCAGC
The DNA here is from genome assembly GCA_964478305.1 of uncultured Ectothiorhodospiraceae bacterium. Taxonomy (GTDB): domain Bacteria; phylum Pseudomonadota; class Gammaproteobacteria; order XJ16; family Halofilaceae; genus Halofilum. The sequence continues at coordinate 105,547 of CAYZHJ010000001.1, read as the reverse complement.
TTCGTCGAGCACACCATCGTGCTCGACTACAACGACATCAGCGAGGCGTTCTCGGTCTTCACCGAGCACGGCGACGACATCGCCGCGGTCATCGTCGAGCCGGTCGCCGGCAACATGAACTGCGTGCCGCCGGCGCCGGGCTTTCTCGACGGCCTGCGCCAGCTCTGCGACGACCACGGCACCCTGCTGATCTTCGACGAGGTCATGACCGGCTTCCGCGTCGGCCTGCACGGCGCCCAGGGACGATTCGGCATCACCCCCGACCTGACCGCGCTGGGCAAGGTCATCGGCGGCGGCCTGCCGGTCGGCGCCTTCGGTGGCCGCCGCGACATCATGCAGCAGCTGTCGCCCGAGGGTCCCGTCTACCAGGCGGGCACATTGTCGGGCAACCCGCTCGCCACCGCCGCCGGCCTGGCCACGCTGGAGATCATTTCCGGGTCCGGCTTCCACGAGGCACTGGAGCAGCGCACCGAAAGCCTGGTGAACGGACTCCGCGAACGCGCCCGTGCCGCGGACATTCCGCTCGCCACCAACCAGATCGGCGCCATGTTCGGCCTGCTCTTCACCGACGAGCCGGCGGTGCGCACCTTCGCGGATGTCCGGGCCTGCGATACCGACCGTTTCGCCCGTTTCTTCAACGCCATGCTCGATCACGGCGTCTACCTGGCGCCATCGGCCTTCGAGGCCGGTTTCCTTTCGGCCGCTCATGACGATGCCGCAATCGGGGCCACCCTGGACGCGGCGGAGCGGGCATTCGCCACACTCACCGAGACCACCGCCCGGGAGGCGTGACCATGGATACCGAGGACCTCAAGCGCGAGCTCACCGTGGCCGACAAGTGGATCCGGCTGCTGTTCATCGTGCTCTACGTGGTGCTGTTCCGCCTCGCCGAGCTCGTGCTCGCGGTGACCGTGCTGCTGCAGTTCCTGTGGACCCTGTTCGCCGGCAGCCCGAACCCGAGCCTGCGCGACTTCGGCCGCCGCGCCGGCGAGTGGCTGCGCCAGGTCGTCGAGTACATGACCCACGCCGCCGACCAGCGCCCATGGCCGTTCGGCGGCGACTGGCCCGACGGCGCGGCGCCCGAACGGGAGAACCCCGGCAGCTGAGCCGGCAGGTGCACATGCCCGAGCCCATCGACCTGCAGGCCATCATCTTCGACGTCGACGGCACCCTGGCCGAGACCGAGCGCCACGGCCACCGGGTCGCCTACAACCAGGCCTTCGGCGAGCTCGGTGCGGACTGGGAGTGGAGTGACGCGCTCTATGGCGACCTGCTGCAGGTCGAGGGCGGTGCCGAACGGCTGATGCACTATCTGGAGGAATACCGGCCCGATTTCGCGCCCGAGCACGGCCGCGGCGAATTCGTCGGCAGCGCGCATGCACGCAAGAACGTGCATTACCGCGCCCTGCTCGAGGCCGGCGAGGTACCGCTGCGCGCCGGCGTGCGCCGGCTGCTGCACGAGGCGCGCGCCGCCGGCATGCGCCTGGCCATCGCCTCTTCCAGCCTGCGCGCCAACGTCTGCGCCCTGCTGACCACCGCGGTCGATCCCGGCGCCGAGCAATGGTTCGAGGCCATCGTCAGCGGCGACGATGTCGCCCGCAAGAAGCCCGATCCCGAGGTCTACCGGCGGGTACTGGAACGGCTCGACCTGCCGGCCGCGGCCTGCATCGCGATCGAGGATTCGGAGAACGGCTGCCGTGCCGCGGTCGCCTGCGGCATTCCCACCATTGTCAGTACCAGCAGCTACACCGGCGATCACGACTTCTCCGGCAGTCTGCTGGTGGTCGACACGCTGGGCGAGCCGGACGCGCCCTGGCGCGTGATCGCCGGCAGCGCGGGCGGCGCCGACCATCTCGACCTGGCAACACTGCGACGGCTGCACGCACAGGCCCGGGCATGATCGTCGAACTGCTGGTGCCGTTCGCGCTGCTCGGCGCGGTCGCGGGCACGCTCGCGGGGCTGCTCGGCATCGGCGGCGGCGTGGTCGTGGTCCCCGGCCTGGCCCTGCTGCTGAGCGGCGGCGAGGTGCCGCCCGAGCGGCTGATGCAGGTCGCCGTCGGCACCTCCCTCGCCAACATCGTGGTGACCTCCCTGTCGTCGATCCGGGCCCATCACCGCCGCGGCGCCGTCCGCTGGCCGGTGGTCGCCCGCATGACGCCCGGCATCGTCGTCGGTGCCGTCCTCGGTGCCGCCATCGCCGACATGCTGCCGACCCGAACCCTGGCGATCGTGTTCAGCCTGTTCCTGCTGATCGTCGCGGCGCAACTGGGATTCGGCCGTCCGCCCGCGGCCCACCGGCAACTCCCCGGCAGCCTCGGCCTCGGCGCCGCCGGCACGGGTGTCGGCACGCTGTCGTCCCTGCTCGGCATCGGCGGCGGCACCATGACCGTGCCCTTCCTGGCCTGGTGCAACGTGCCCCTGCGTGAGGCCGTCGCCACCTCGGCCGCCTGCGGCCTGCCCATCGCCGTCGCCGGCGCCGCGGCATTCGCGTTCGCCGGCCTGGATGTCGCCGGCATGCCCGCCGCCAGTACCGGTTATCTCTACTGGCCGGCCTTCATTGCCGTGGCGCCGCTGAGCGTGCTGTTCGCACCGCTCGGCGCGCGGCTCGCGCACGGCATTCCCGTGGCGGCGCTGCGGCGCGGATTCGCCGTGTTCGTGCTGATCGCCGGCATGCGCATGCTGTTCGGCTGACCGCCCGGTCATGCCGGATCACCGGGGTCGACCACGTCCCTCGCGGCCCGCCACGGGCGGTCGTCGGCTTTCCAGAACGAGAACGGCTCGCTGGTTTTCCGCTGCAATGCTGCATAGTATTGAGCGCAGAACCTCGATGCGGCGGGAGTCAAGGCCCGCGGGAGAATGGCGAATGTTCCGTGCGCTCGCAGTGGCGCTCGCGTCCGTATTGCTGGCATGGTCGGTCGCGGCAGCGGACGACGAAGCCCGGTCGCAGCGTCAACAGAGCCTCGACGAGGAGGTACAGCAACTCAAGGAAGAGGTCCTGCGCATCGACCAGGAGCTGCAACGGCTCGAGGAACGCCTGGTCTATCCCGCGAGCAGCCAGATGGTGTTGTTCCTGTCCGTCGAACATGCCGAGGACTTCAGCCTCGACTCGGTGGATGTGCGACTCGACGACAACCCGTTCACCAGTCACATCTACGAGTATCGCGAGCTGGAGGCGCTGCTTGACGGCGGTGTCCAGCGTCTGCGGGTGGCCAATGTCGCCACGGGGACGCACCGGCTCGAGGTCACCATCGATGGCGTGGCCGCCAATGACCGGGAATACGCGGTCAGCGAAACCTTCGAATTCGAAAAGGCCAGCGGTCCCCGACTCATCGAGCTGCGCGTGGTGGACACGAGCAGCCCGAGGCCGGATCTGGAGCTGGTTTCCCGGCAGTAGCGGCCCGGCGCCCGGAGATGTCGATGTACTCCCGACCACGGCTCGCCTCGATCGGCACGCTGCTGGCGCTGCTGCTGGCCGCCGGTGTCCCCGCCGCGCGGGCGGCGACACCGGTACCGGAGAACCTGCGCGATCTGTACTTCGGCGTGGCGCTGTTCCATGCGCAACAGGGCGAGCATTTCGATGCCGTCTCGCGGCTCGATGCCGAACTGGCCCTCCACTACGGTCTCGACGAGCCGGATCTCGACACCCTCACCCCGCACCGCGCCGAGGCCGAGCTGTATATCGGCGACCTGGAGCTGGATTACCGGATGAACCGGCGCGGGGGCCGGGCCATGGAGCGGCTGCTGGCCGGCGACGTGCCGGCGGCCGTCCGTGCCGAGGCGGCACTGCGCCTCGCGCGGCTGGCGTTCGAGAAGCGCGAGTACGACAAGGCGCTGCCCGTGCTCGACCGGATCGGTGCCGACGCCGATCCGGCCCTGCGAGCCCGTGCCGGGCTGTTGCGCGGGCAGGTCCTGCTGGCACTCGACCGGCCGGCCGAGGCCGCGGCCGCGCTGGCGGACGTCAGGGCGGAGGAATCGCTCGGCGGATACGTGCAGTACAACCTGGCGATCGCATTGCTGCGGGCGGAACGCCGCGAGGAGGGACTCGAACTGCTGGAGCGACTCGGCCGCGGCGATGTCGACGACCGCAACACGGCGGCGCTGCGCGACAAGGCGAACCTGGCACTCGGGTTCACCCTGCTGGAAGCGGAGCGCGCCGAAGCCGCCCAGGCCCCGCTGCAACGGGTCCGGCTGGAGGGCCCGTTCTCGAGCAAGGCCCTGCTCTGGTATGGCTGGGGCGACGCGGCGCAGGAACGCTACGACCGCGCGCTGGCGGCCTGGCTGGAACTGCGCGAGCGCGACCCGACCGACCCGGCCGTGCAGGAGGCACTGCTCGCCGCTCCCTACGCATTCGCCCGGATCGAGGCCTTCGGCAGGGCCGCCCTGCTCTACGGCGAGGCCGTGGAGGTATTCGGCGGCCAGGTACAGCGGCTCGACGAGTCGATCCGCTCGATCCGCGAGGGCCGCTTCCTCGCGGCACTGGTGAAACGCGATCCCGAGCCGGCGGCCGACGGCAGCGGCGCCTTCGATCTCGGCGACCTGCCGGACGAGGCGCCGACACGCTACCTGGCGGACCTGATGGCCGGCCGCACCTTCCAGCAGAGCTGGCTCAACTACCGCGACCTGAGCGACCTGCTCGAGCGTGTCGAGCGATGGCAGGCGGCGATCCCCGCGTTCCGATCGCTGATCGAGGACCGCCGCCGGTACTACGAACCGCGCCTGCCCACGATCGAGGCGGAGTACGGCCGGCGGGCGGACCGGCTGACGGCCATCGGCGAACGGCTGGCGGCGCTGCGCGACGAACGCGACCGCCTGCTGCGCGAGCGCGAGCCGATGACACTCGCAACGTCCTCGGAGCGCGAGCTGTTCGCGCGCATCGACCGGCTGCGCCAGCGCCTCCCCGCCGACGCGCCCGCCGGTCTGCGCCACCGCGTCGATCGCCTCGACGGCGTGCTCCTGTGGCGCATCCGGACCGACTACGCCGATCGCCTGTCCGACTTCCACGGCCATATCGGCGAACTCGCGGCGACACTGGAACGCGCCGAGGCGAGCCGGCTGTCCCTGCTGAAGCGGGTGGAAGCGGTGCCCCTGCTCTATTCCGGCCACGACCAGCGGCTGCAGCAGATCGAGCAGCGCCTCGACTATCTCGCCGGCCGCATCGAGGGTGTGCGCGCCCAGCAGGGACGGTTCATCGAGCAGCTCGCCATCGAGCAGCTCAATGCCCGCAAGGACCGCCTGCGCCGCTACCAGACCAAGGCGCGCTTCGCCGCCGCGGAGAATTTCGACCGGGCCACCAGCCAGCAGTCCGCCATCCCTCCTGCCGACGAAGACCGGGCGTCGCCGGAGGCCCAATGAGTTCCTCCCGGTCGATCATCGCGCTGGCCGCAACGCTGCTGGCCGGTTGCGCAACCGGCGACTTCGACGGCGACCGGATCGGCAGCCTGCGGGAACGCGAGATCGACATCTCCGACCGGGTTCCGCGGGACAGCCTCGAGCGCGCCATGGAAAGCTACCAGGCGTTCCTGGAGCAGGCACCGGAATCGGAGCTGACACCGGAGGCGCTGCGCCGGCTCGCGGATCTGAAGATCCAGCGCGGTGTCACTCAGCCAACGACCGGGCCGCGCTCGGGGCAACAGCTCGACTCGCCCATCCTGGCCCGCAGCCAAGAGCAGGAACAGCCGGCACAATCGGCCGACCCGCCACCGTCACCGGAGGACGATCCCGAGCTCGCGGAAATCGAGGAACGCACCCGCGAACCCGTCGCCCAGGGACCGATCGAGGACGAACTCGGTGAAGAAGCACCGACCAGCGAGGCGGAATCGGAAATGCTGCGCGAACGGGCCGACTCCGCCGAAGCGATCCGGCTCTATCGGCAATTGCTCGAGGAGTTCCCCGATTACGAACGCCGCGACCAGGTCCTCTACCAGCTTGGCCGCGCCCACGGGATCCGCGGCGAACAGGACGAGGCCAAGCGGGTCCTCGACCGGCTGGTGGACGAATACCCGTACTCGCGGCACTTCGTCGAGGCACAGTTCCGGCGCGGCGAGATCTTCTTCGTGCGCGAGCGCTACCGCGATGCCGAGACCGCCTACGCCCACGTGGTCGATTCCGGCGCGGGATCCGGCTTCTACGACCAGGCGGTCTACAAGCACGGCTGGTCGCGCTTCAAGCAGGAACGCTATCGCGGCGCACTGGACTCGTTCGTGCGACTCATCGACAAGAACGCGCCGGCGGGCCGCGAGATGATCGAGAGCATGAGCGAGGCCGAACGCAAGCGCATGGAGGACACGCTGCGCGTCATGAGCTTCAGCTTCTCGTATCTCGGCGGTCCCGAGGCCGTGGCCGATTATTTCGACGCCGCCGGCCAACGCGCCTACATGGACATGATCTACGGCGACCTCAGCGACTACTATCTCGACAAGGAACGTTACGCCGATGCGGCCAACTCGCTCACGCTGTTCGTGGAACGCAACCCGCTGCACGAGCGGGCGCCCGAGTTCCAGCAACGCGTCATCGGCGTCTACGAGCAGGGCGGCTTCCCCCAGCTCGTGATCGAGGCCAAGAAGGACTTTGCCGAACGTTACGCCCCGGACGCACTCTACTGGCAGGCACATGATCTCGCCCGGCGACCCGAGATACTCGACTTCATCAAGACCAACCTGGTCGAGCTGGGCCAGCACTATCACGCGTTGTCGCAGCAACTGGACCTGGAAACCGAGACCGAGGAGCAGCAGGCCGCGGTCGAGGAGGCGATCGGCTGGTATCGCGAATTCATCGACTCGTTCCCGGATGATCCGAAAGCGCCCGAACTCAACTTCCTGCTCGCGGACCTGATGTACGACAACGGCCGCTACCGCACCGCGGCGGCGGAATACACCGCGACCGCGTACGACTACGGCGAGCACGATCGCTCGGCGGAGGCCGGCTTCGCGGCCGTCTCGTCGTACGAGCGCCTGCTCGAGGCCACGCCCGAGGCCGGCCGCGGCACCGTGGAGAACCGCCTGATCGACAGCAGCCTGCGTTTCGCCGACGCCTTCCGGGCACACCCCAGGGCACCACCGGTGCTGGGCGCGGCAGCCGAGCGCCTGTTCCAGCGCAACGACTTTCCGTCCGCGCGTGACGCGGGTCTCACGCTGATCGAGCGTTACCCGCAGGCCGATTCCGAGCTGCGGCGCTCGGCCTGGGTCGTCGTCGCCCATTCGCATTTCGACCTCGAGGGCTATCCCGAGGCGGAAGGGGCATACGAGCAGGCGCTCGCACTGATGCGCCCGCAGGGCGAGAACGCCGAACTGCGCGGCGAGCTGACCGAACGCCTGGCCGCGTCGATCTACAAGCAGGGCGAAGCGGCCAGCGAAGCCGGCGAGCTGGCGGAGGCCGTGGACCACTTCCTGCGCGTGGGCCGGGCCGCACCGGCCTCGCCGATCCGCGAGACGGCCGAGTTCGACGCCGCCACCGCCCTGATCCAGCTCGAATCCTGGGAGCGCGCCGCCCGGGTCCTGGAAGCATACCGCGGCCGCTATCCCGACAGCGGGCGGCAGGAGTCGGTGACGAAGAAACTGGCGGTGGTCTACGAGAAGGCGGGACGCCTGGCCGACGCGGCAGCCGAGTTCGAACGCATCGAACAGGAGGCGACCGATCCGACACTGCAGCGCCAGGCCAACATCCGGGCCGCCGAGCTATACGACGAGGCGGGGCGGCAAACCGCCGCAATCGAGGTCTACCTGCGCTACGTGAGGAACTACCCCGAGCCGGTCGAATTCAATGTCGAGACCCGCAACCGGCTGGCCGAGCTGTACGAGAAGACCGGGCAGACGGATCGCCGCCGTGCCATGCTGGAGGCGATCGTCCGGGCCGACGCCGACGCCGGCGTCCAGCGGACCTCGCGCACCAGGTACCTGGCGGCCCACGCGTCACTCGAGCTGGCCGAACCGCTGATCGACGAGTTCAAGGCGGTGCGGCTCACCCTGCCGCTCAAGCAGAGCCTGGAACGGAAGAAGGCGGTGATGCAGCGCACCATCGGGGAATTCGAGCAGATGATCGACTACGGCGTGGCCGAGGTCACCGCCGCCGCCACCTATCATCTCGGCGAGATCTACTACCATTTCACCCGCGCGCTGCTCGAATCCGACCGGCCCGAGGGACTGTCCGAGCTGGAACGGGAGCAGTACGACATCCTGCTGGAGGAACGCGCCTTCCCGTTCGAGGAAAAGGCGATCGGTATTCACGAGAAGAACATCGAGCTGATGGCGCGGGGCGTGTACAACGACTGGATCCAGAAGAGTATCGATCAGCTCGGCAGCATCCTGCCCGCGCGTTATGCCAAATCCGAGGTCAGCGAGAGCTATGTCGAAGCGATCCAGTAACGTGCCGGGATCGGCATGGCGACTGCCGCTGGTGGCGGTCGTGTTCCTCTCGGCGTGTGCCACGGCCCCGGAGGAACCCGAGGCACCGGCGGTCTCCGAGGCGACCCGGGCCGCCTATGTCCGGGCCCTCGAGCTGATGCGGGGCGAGGAATACGAGCGGGCGATCGCCGCATTCGAGGACATCAGCGCGGGCAACGATACGCTGGCGGGACCGTACGTGAACATCGGCATCGCCTACCGGGCACTGGGCCAACCGGACAAGGCGCGCGACGCCCTGCAGGCGGCAATCGAGCGGGATCCCGCCAGCGGTGCCGCCCACAATCAGCTCGGCCTGCTGCACCGTCACGCGGGCCGGTTCAACGAGGCCCGCGAGGCCTACGAGGAGGGGATCGATGAGAATCCCGACTATGCCCGGCTCTACCGCAATCTCGGCATTTTGTGCGACATTTACCTGCAGGACCCGTCCTGTGCCCTCGATAATTTCCGTGCGTACCAGGAACGCACGGGGGAAGACAATGAAACGATCGAGCGCTGGATCGCCGATGTCGAGCGCAGGGTGCAGTAGCCTGCTCGCGGTGTTGCTGCTGCTCGCGGCGCCGCCGGCGGCCGCGGACGAGCCGGCGACGGACGCGGCCGGAGACACCGGTCCCGATGCGGCGGAAGCGGCCGCCGATGGCGGGGACCCGGAGGTCCGGGAGGTTGGCGGCACCTCCATCATCGGCAACCGCGAGCTGCCCAAGTCCCTCTATATCGTTCCCTGGAAGAACTCGGAAGTCGGGGTTCAGACCGACCTGTCGAGAGACCTCCTCGACGAGGGACTGACCCCGGTCGACCCGCTCGAATTCGAGCGCCAGGTCCAGTACCACGAATATCACCAGCAGCAACAGTAACCGGAGCCGTGCCAGCCCGGGCACGGCGGTTGGGAGTCATCCATGGAATTCATCAACGCAATCATCCGCTTCTTCCAGACCGGCGGCGCGTTCATGTATCCGATCGTCATCGTCCTCGCATTCGGCCTGGCGATCGCGATCGAGCGTTACATCTCGCTGACCCGTGCGAAGCGCGAGAGCTCCAGGAGCTGGGAGGAGATCCGGCCGATGCTCGAGCACGGCCAGTTCGATGAGGTCTACGAGTTCACCGACGCCGGGGACACCCCCATCAACCGGCTGATCAACCTGGGCCTCGCCCGGCGCGCCAGTGCCCGAAGGCGGGACGATGTCGAGATCGCGATGGAGGAAGGGATGATGGAGATCGTCCCCCACCTCGAGAAGCGCACGCACTATCTCGCGCTGTTCGCGAACATCGCGACCCTGCTCGGACTGCTCGGCACCATCATGGGCCTGATCGAGGCATTCACCGCGGTCTCCGCGGCGAACCCGGCCGAGAAGGCCGACCTCCTGTCCGCGAGCATCTCGGTGGCGATGAACACGACCGCGTTCGGCCTGATGTGCGGCATTCCGCTGCTGCTGCTGCACGCCTTCCTGTCCACCAAGACCGCCGAACTCGTGGACAACCTGGAGATGGCATCGGTCAAGACCCTGAACCTGATCAGCGAGTTCGGCAAGAAAGAACAGCCGCGGCAGGCTTCCTGATGGCCCTGCGATCGCACCATTACCGACGGCGATCGGGCGAGCCGCCGGAACTCAACGTCACCGCCTTCCTGAACCTGATGGTGGTGCTCGTTCCCTTCCTGCTCATCACCGCCGTGTTCTCGCGCATCACCATCCTGCAGCTCAGCCTGCCGCAGGGTGCCGGCGCGGATCCGGCCGACCGTCCGGAAATCGAGGTCGAGGTGATCATCCGCGACCAGGCACTCGAGATCGGCGACGGCAAGCGCGTGATCCACCGGATCGGCAACAAGGAGGACGGTTACGACTTCCAGGGCCTGAGCGAGGTCCTGCTGGAGATCAAGAAGGTCTATCCGGACATGCTCAAGGCGACGGTGCTGGTGGAACCCGAAATCCATTACGAAACCGTGATTGCGGCGATGGATGCCACACGTACCGTGGAGGTCGCGCAGATCGGCGGCGTCGAGCGGGTCGAACTGTTCCCGCAGGTGTCCATCGGCGACGCACCGGGCAGCGGCGGCGGATAGCGAGGGGTACCCGCGGTGAGAAGAGAACGCCGACTCAAGCGCATGAAACGGGCCAGCCGCGGCCGCAAGGTACCCGGCTTCAACCTGACGGCACTGATGGACATCTTCACCATCCTGGTGTTCTTCCTGCTCGTGAATTCCTCGACCGCCGAGCAGCTGCCGAACCGGCAGGACCTCGAGCTGCCCGAGTCGATCGCCGAGCGCAAGCCGGAACAGACCGTCATCGTGATGATCACCCGCGACCGGATCCTGGTGCAGGGACGCCCCGTGGCCACCGTCGCCGACGTGCTGGCATCGGGCGAACGGACGGTGCCGGCGGTCAGCGTCGCGTTGCAGGAGGAACGCGAACGGGTAATCGGCCTCACCACGCGCGCGGTAGCCGCCAAGGACGATGTCACGATCATGGGCGATCGCGAGGTTCCCTACCAGTTGCTGCGCAAGCTGATGCAGAGCTGCACGCGCGCCGGCTACACCACCATCTCTCTCGCCGTGATCCAGAAAGCCACCCAGAACGCGGAGTCGTGAGGCGGTGAGCGACGACAGGCGCTCACGACGACAGACGGGGATCGAGGAATCCCTCGCCGCCGCCCGTGAACGGGCCGCGCAGGCAGAGACGCACTACAACGAATCGAAAGCGGAACTGGAGCGCTGCGAACAGCAGCGGCCGCGCGTCGACGCACTGCGCGATCTCGTTCGTGCACTGGAAGCCCTGCGCGAGCAGGAAGGCGAATGCCCGATCTTCGGCGGCCCGATCGATCCGGCCCGCTACGATCGCCTGCTGGCGGCGTACCGCCCGGAAGTGGAGTCGTACGACGAGCGGGTCCCGCGGCTGCGCCAGAGCTTCGCGGAAGCGGAAGCGGAATGGCGCGCGGCCAGCGCCGAAATCGGCGAGATCGAGCACAAGCTCGACAAGGAGCTGCAGCGCCAGCGCCGGCGGGAACGCGAAGAGCGGCGGCGGGCGCTGCTCGAGCGGGCGCGCCGGATCGCCGAGAGCGGTGCCGAGCCGCTGCGCGAGCTGCAGGTCGGCTGGGGCGGCCAGACCGAGGAGGATCGCCGCCACCGGCGGGTCGCGCTGCTGGTCCTGCTGCTGACCTTCGTGCTGTCGGCGCTGGTGCCGATGATCCAGTTGCCGGCACCGGATCTCGCGGAAGAGGCGGAGATCCCGGAACGCCTCGCTCGCCTCGTGGTGGAGCGGGAGCAGCGGCCCGAACCCGAGCCGGAGCCCGTGGTCGAGGAGGAGCCCGAGGAAGAAGAAGAGGTCGTGGAGGAACCGGAGGAAGAAGAGGAAACCGAGGTGGCGGAAGCGGAACCGGAGCCGAGCGAGGAACCGCCCGAGGAGGTCGCCGAGACGGCGGAGGTCGAGGCGCGCGAGCGGGCTTCCGAGACGGGCCTGCTGGCGCTGAGCGACGAGCTCGAGGAGCTCGCGAGCGCCTCGGTGGAGGACAAGCTGGGGGACCAGGCGAGCATCACGGAGGAAGGCGCCGAGGCCGCCGAGGTCAGCCGGGACATCGTCACCGCCGAGGCGGCCGAGACCAGCGGTGGCATCCAGACCGATCAGTTGAGCCGCAACGTCGGCAGTGCCGGCGGCAGCGTGGGCGATCGCGAGACCAGCCGGGTCGAGAGCGGGCTCGCGGAGCAGACCGCCCGGGCCCAGCGCGATGCCCGCACGAAGGAAGGCCGCAAGGGCCGGACCGACGAGGAAATCCAGATCGTGTTCGATCGCAACAAGTCGGCCCTGTACCGGATCTACAACCGTGCGCTGCGGACCGACCCCAGCCTGGAGGGCAAGGTGACCCTGAAACTGACGATCGAGCCGTCCGGCCGGGTATCCGCGTGCGAGGTGGTGAACAGCGAGCTCGACACGGAGGACCTGGAGCGCAAGATCGTCCAGCGCGTGAAGCTGTTCGATTTCGGGGCCAAGGACGTGCCGGCGGTGACGATCACCTATCCGATCGACTTCCTGCCGGCATAGGGCTCAGGCGATTGTTCCGTTCTGACGAACGCGTCACGGGCCCGCGGGGGTCCGGTATGGCATGCTCCATGACTGAATCGCGGTCGCGGCAGACCGCAAGGACGGATCAGGCATTTCCCTGCGCCCGCCTCGTCGCGGCCCGCGTGAACGGCGGGCGGCAGGGAGCGGCTGCCCCGCCGGCCGGGTGCATGCCACCGGCGAGGAGAATGAAAACAGGCACTTGGCGGCACATTCCGCGATACTCGTGCAGAATTGCGGTCAGTGCCATTGCCCGTGGACAGGGGCACGCCACATAGCGGATTGCCGATGCATCCCTGGTGGCGATGCGTGATGCCGACAACATAAAACAGCCTGGGCGCGTGCGAGGTGCCCGAGCCGGTTGGGAGATCGGCCGGGATGGGCTCACAACGAAAACGACGACAACGACGCATCCCGCGGCGCCCCCTGCTCGGCGGCCTGGCCGCGCTCGCCCTCGTGTTCGCACCCGGCCCCGCGGCCGCCGACCCCACCGTCTCGACCGCGACCGATTTCACCCCCGCCGACGGCACCCGCACGTACATGGACATCGGCGGCGCCTGGGACGGCACCACCGACGTCAGCCTCGCCGGCAATGGCGATGTCTTCTCGGCCACCCTGACCAACGCCGACGATGAACCCGACGAGGCCGCGCAGGACCTGACCCTCGCGATTGCGCTGCCGACCGCGTTCGACTACCAGACCGCAAGCCCGCTGGCAGTCGGCCTCTCCGGCGCCGGCTGCGGTGCCGTGCCGGCGGTACAGGTCACGGACAACGGCAGCAGTCTCGATGTCGATTTCGACGGCACGGTCGAGGCGTACGACCTGCCCGACGACTGCGCGATCACCGTCACCTTCGAGCTGATCGCCGGCAGCGGGGCAAGCACCGGCAGCAACCTGGTCGAATTCCAGTGGAACTACGTCAACGGCGGCCCGCAGGTCGACAGCCAGTCGGTCGACGTGCGCGCCGGCGACCCGGCACTGTCGTTCGACGAGATCACCAAGACCGGGCAGCCCGGCGACATCCTCGACTGGGAAATCACCGTCAGCAACGAGGGGGCCGGCGGCCTGTTCGCGGTCGAGATCGATCAGACGTCGGTCAACAACAATCCCTCCGTGGGCCTGCAGCTGCAACCGCCGCTGACCCAGATCAGCGCGCCGCGTCCGATCAGCCTCAACGCGGCCGGCGACATCGCCACCATCCCCTACCTGGGACCGGGCGAGAGCTTCACCATCGGCTCGGACACGCTGATCGAGACCTGCAACAACCTCAACAACGAGGCGATCTCGCGCAACAAGCTGTCCGATCCCGACCCCGACCCGATCTCCGCCCAGGTGCTGCTGGACCTGGACAATCCGGAACTCGCCTACACCCCCCTGTCGGGCAGCCTGGACTACAGCGGCCCCGTCTCGTTCAGCATCCCGGTCAGCAATACCGGGACCGGCACGGCGTTCGACGTGTCGATCGCCACCAACATCGATACCGCCGGCGGGCCGGCGGTGAACGTGGTCTCGACCTCCGGCGGCTGGGCGTACCTGGGCGGCGGCGTGTTCGAGTTCCAGGCCGACATCGGCGCGGGCGCCGGCAATCTCCCGGCCGGCGGTTCGACCACGCTGGTGGTGGAACTCGAGGCCGCCGACGTCGAGACCGACCTCGGCGGCGGCACGATCGAGTACACGCCCGACTACGAGAACATCTGCGGCACGACATTCCAGTCCCCCACCGACAGCGGCACGCTCGGCGACTCCCAGCCGGTGCCCGCCACGGGCGCGGGCAAGACCGCCAGCGTCACCGAGCTCGGTATCGGCTCCGGCGATCCGGCCAGCTACGACGTGAATTTCACGGCCAGCTTCACCGAGCTGATCCAGGACGGCGATTTCACCGTGACGGACACGCTCCCGGCCGAACTGGTCTCGCCGTCGATCACGGCGCCCGCCGGCACCACGGCGAGCTGTGGCGGCGGACCGTTCCAGACCGGCACCCAGAGCTGCAGTCCCGGCGACCTGGTCGAATGGAACATCCCCAGCCCGGGCAGCGGCGCGGCCGCCGAGACGCTGACGATCGACTTCACCGCGCCCGAGGACGCCTGTCTCGGCGGCACCACGCTGACCAACACCGCCGACGTGCAGCCGGCCACCAGCACCCAGAGCTGCACCGTCGACGGCGGCAGCGGTTCGGCCGGCATCCTGCTCGCCAACGTGCCCGACCCGGAGAATTCGGATGCCTTCTCCTTCGACGTTCCCGGCGGCCCGTTCGAGACCGGCCAGCCCGATAACGGCGACTGCAGCCAGGCCACCGGCGAGGGCGAGTGCATCCCGCACGAGGTGAGCTACAGCTTCCCGTCGCCCTACCCGGGCGTCTGGCGCGACCCGGTGGACGGCGAGAACAGCCGCTTCACCGACGACTTCGGCGGCCTGGCCGGCCAGACGCTGGTGCCGGGCACGGTCGAGGTCGACCTGCTGGAGAACGGCGTCAGCACCACCGGCGGCTTCACACCCGCGCCCGGCGGCGCGGTTCTCGACGGCACCGGCCAGCTCGTGCTCGACCTCGGCTTCCTGGCGGACGCCGGCTTCTTCGACGACAACAACGTCGGCTCCACGACCGCCGACCGCGAGATCCGGATCCGCTATTCGACCACGGTCCCCGACAGCGAGCTGGGCCCCGGCGATTCGCTGGCCGTCGGCATCGAGTCGCAACTGCTGATCAAGAACGGTGCCGGCGGCTCCGGCGCCTGCGAGGGCACGCTGCCCGATCCCGACGACGTGGTCTTCACCGTGCCCGCCTCGTTCGAGGTCGAACGCGCGGCCGTCGATGCCGCCGTCAGCCGGATCGACGGCGCCACCACCGCCGACGTCTGCGAGGTGATGCCGGTCCGGATCGACCTGGACAACGGCAACGGCCAGCAGGCGGCCGATCTGTTCACCCGGCTCGCCACCGGCGGTTCCGACTACAGCTTCCTCGCCCGGCTCGCGTTCGGCGGCCAGTTCAACGACACCTTCCTGGTGGAGGACACCGGCGCCGCCAGCGGCCCCACCTGGGAGTTCGCGGACCCCGAGGCCGAGCTGACCGGCGGCACCATCGACGTCGAGGTGCGGCTCGAACCGGGTGCGGCCACCGGCTTCGGCGCCGGCACGCCGCTGACCGCCGAGGTCGAATACGACGATAACGAGACCACCCTGTCGCCATCCGTCGGCGGCACCCCGACCAGCGGCCGCGCCTTTGCCACCAGCGCCGGCTTCACGCCGACCGAGGTCCGCCAGGGTGATCTGACGATCCAGGCCACGCCGCAGCAGCTGTTCGTCACCGGCAGCCAGGTGGAATGGACCATCTTCCTGACCAACGGCGGCACCGGCGCCGCGTACGACGTGCGGCTCCGCAACGAGATTCCGACCGAGCTGGGGCTGAACGTCGCCGCCACGAACGCGGCCAGCGGCTCCTGCGGCGGCGAGCCCCTGACCGCCACCAACCCGGCCGGCAGCCTCCTGCAGTGGGACATCACGCAGGTACCCGCGGCGACGACCTGCGAAATCACCGTCGTCGCCGACGTGACCGACTCGACCGGCTGCTCGATCCCCGACGGCTCCAGCCGGATCGCGGGCGAATGGGGCTGCGGCGGCACGTTCGTGCAGCAGGGCGACCTGGCCGGGCCCTACAGCGATCCGATGGCGGACGACTCGCCCAACTTCCGCTTCGCGGAACCGGAACTGCGGCTGGAACACACGACCGCGTTCTGCGAGCTGTGCGACGTCACCGGCGTGGTCGAGCTGCTGGTGCGCAACATCGGCGCCTCGCGCATCGAGGACGTCGAGGTGATCGAGGAACTGCCGACGGGTGTCGGCATCGACCTGGTGCCCGGATCGGTGGAGTTCAGCACCGACGGCGGGGTCACCTTCAACCCGGCGCCGGACCCCGCGCCCGTCGGCCCGGCCGGCCAGTACCGCTTCACCCAGGCCGAGATACCGAACCTGGCCGAGCTGTTCACCCTGTCCGAGAGCGGCGGGGGATCGGCCGAGGTCATCATCCGCTACAACATCACCAGCGACGAGAGCACGCTGCCGGGGCCGCACACGATCCAGGCGAGCGCCCAGGGCGACCGGCCCTGCGACGGCCTGACCTTCAACTTCGGCCCGCGCGCGGACCCGGTCGATGTCCACCAGCCGGACATCACGGTCACCAAGACCGGCGTCAACGACACCATCGACCGCACCGGCGATCCCGAGTTCGTGGTCGGGCTGCCGGGCGAGACCATCACCTGGACCATCGGGATCACGAACAACGGGCTGCACAACACCCGTCAGACCCGGCTGCGCGACGTCCTGCTCGACGCGGTCGGCTCGATTCTCGCCGACCGCACCAGCGACGTGCAGGAGGATTCGCTGGTGCTCGACAGCCCGGCGCTGGCGAGCCCGATACCGATCAACGACTCGGGCGGCGGCTTCCCCGACGAGGAGGACTACGTCTTCGATCCCGGCGACGACGCACTGCCCACGATCGCGCCGGGCGAAACGGTCATCTACACCCTGACCGAGACACTGGGCGGCAACTGCTTCAATGCCGACAACCAGGCCGACCTGACCTGGGGCTGCGTGGACAATGCCGACGGCGATCCCTCGAACCTGCCCAACAGCGTCAGCCAGCAGACGGACCCGGACGACACCGCCCGCCTGCTGATGGTGCCGGACTTCTCGGCCGACGACGCCATCCAGCAGTCGTTCACCGCCCGGCCCGGCGGGCGTACCGAGGTCACCCTGACGCTGCGCAACGACGGCGCCCCGGCCGAGGACATGGTGGTGCGCAACAACCTGCCCGCCGGGCTGCGCATCGACACCTCGTTCACGCCGGTCATCGGCGGCTCGGGCGGCCAGACCCTGAACTCGGTGGACACCAGCTCGGGTGCACCCGGCGACCCGGGCTCGCCCAATCACCCGCGCATCATCCTCGACGGCGCACTCGGCTTCGGCGAGACCACGACGGTCACGTTCCAGGCGATCCAGGACACCGCCTTCGACACCGACAGCGATCCGTTCACCGATCCCGAGACCGCGCCGACGCTGGATCCGGACCCGCCGGCGTCCGGCCCGAACGACGTGTTCATCGAGTTCAGCGCCTCGGACCTGTGCGACACCGTCTCGCCGCCGCCCGCCACCGACAGCGAGACGCTCGATCCGCAGACCCCGGACATCGATCTCGATCCGGTCACGCCCTCGCCGGTGATCGTCGCCGACGGCGAGACCGTCACCTTCACCTTCGTCGCCACCAACGAGGGCGATCTGGATTCGATCGGCGCGCCGCTGGAGTTCCGGCTCGACAGCCTCGGCGGCGGCTGGATCAATCCGAGCGTGAACGTGACCAACCCCGGTCCCGGCGGCCTCGGCGGTGCCTGCGCGGCCACCGCACCGTTCACCTGCAGCGCCTCCCGGCTCGGCACCCTGCAACGCGGCGACCAGGCCACCGTCGAGGTCACGGTCACGGCCTCGGACAACGGCAGCCCGCTGACGCTGATCGGCACGATCGAGGGCAGCGTCGTCGAGTCCGGCGGCGGCGACAACGGCGACGACTTCAGTTTCGACCGGGCCCGCCCCGTCGCGGTCGGTTTCGAGATCTCCAAGACCCTCACCGCCACCAGCGAGCCCTACACCGGCGAGAACCTCGCCGCCAACACGGCCGATCTCGCGATCGGCGAGGAAGGCAGCTGGGATCTGCGGGCGCGCTGGTTCGGCATCGACACCGCCGGCGGCGAGGCCGTCGAGAGCATCGCCCTGCGCGACAGTCTCGGCACGGCGATCGGCTTCGTCGGCCAGACCGACAACAGCACCGGCGTCACGGTGACCCCGACCGCGCCGGCGCCGGTCAACGGCGGCGACATCAATTACGCCGTCGGCGACATTACCGCCGGCGGCGGCGGCACGTTCCTGTTCGATCTCACCGGCCGCCTGCTCAACATCGGCTCGACCGACAAGGGCGACATCATTGCCAACCGGTTCGACGCATCGTTCACGGTCGACTACGGCGGCACCAACACGTTCGATTTCGCCGCCGGCGAGTTCGGCGGCAGCGATACCGAGCTCTCGTCGGACGCCGAGGTCACGGCGGTCGAGCCGACGCTGACGTTCACCAAGGAAGTGCGCAACATCACCGACGGGCTCGGCTTCCAGGACGCCGATCCGCCGGACCGGCTGCCGGCCGACGGCAACGACGTCGTCGAATACCGCGTCACGGTCGCCAACGAGGCCACCGGTTCCGATGACGCTCCCGTGTTCGGCATCATCGTCGACGACCCGCTGACGACCAACGAGATCATCCTCGATCCGGCCTCGTCGGGCATCGACACCGACGGCGACGGCGCCGTCGATGTCAGCTGCGGCGACTACACCGCTGGTCCGCCGGACCGCATCGTGTTCGATCGCGACACCTGCGCCTTCGGCGCCGCGGGCACGAATCTCGACCAGCTCGATCCCGGCCAGAGCGTGACCATCCTCTACCAGGGCACGGTCCAGATCACCGCGAACCCGGGGGAGCTGCTCGACAACGGCGCCGACCTGACCGCCTGGTCGCTGATCGACCCGGCACCGCAGGACGCCTCCCACGAGGGCAACCAGACCAGCCCGGTGGGCACCAAGGGCGATACCGACGGTGCCCGCGGATTCGACGACGACGATGTCGCCGGCGTCATCATCGAGAACAACACGGCCATCGAGAAGACCGCCTGCGGCCCGGCCAACTCCGGCACTCCCGTCTGCAGCATCGCCTCGACCTCGCCGCTGGGCGACGGCGGCGACGGCGAGCAGGATCTGCGGGTGGGCGATTCGCTGCGCTACCAGATCGTGGTCGACCTCGCGCCCCAGGCCACGATCGAGAACTTCGAGATCGCCGACACGCTGCCGCCCGGCTTCGAGTTCACCGGCGACGTCTCGAACTTCGACAGCCAGCAGATCGACTTCTCGGCGGGCAATCCGGACCCGCCGGATCCGGTGGCCGGCGCCACGCAGCACACTTGGTCGTTCGGCACCATCCAGGTCACGGGCGACGACCCGCAGATCCGGTTCGACTACGAGGTCGTCACGGTCGACGACCCGGACCCCGGCTTCGGCGGCGGCAACGAGATCCCGGCGCCGGGGACCAGCCTGGACCAGGACAACGCCGGCGAACTCAGCTTCGACGAGGCCTCGGGGACCTTCACCCAGATCGATGCGGCGCGGGTCGACGTGCCGCAGCCGCAGCTCGAGGTGAGCAAGACCTCGAATCCGTCCAGCCCGGCCACGGTCGGCGAGAACGACCCGGTCGAATACACGGTCACCGTCACGAACAACGGCGACGCCCCGGCCTACGACCCGGTCGTCGAGGACATCCTCGCCGAGGGCATGCGCGGAACGGTGGGCATCGGCGACGCCATCACCACGATCTCGATCGACGTCGGCGGTGCCGGCAAGAACCTGGTCGCGCCGACCGATCCCGGCGGCGACTTCCTGGCCGACGGCCAGGCGCGCTGGACGCTGCCCTCGATCCCGGGCGGCGGCGCCGGCGACTACACGATCGCGCCGGGCGAGTCGCTGGTGCTGGTCTACCAGGCCGACGTCAACGACGACATCGGCGCCAACCGCGACCTGTCCAATGCCGCCACGGCGACGCGCTGGTTCTCGTTCGACGACGACGACCCGCCGGCGGGCACGGTCGCCTCCGACCGGCGCGAATACGGCCCCTCGAACACGGACACGGCGGACCTGCGCTCGTCCTCGCCGACCAACGTCGACAAGCAGAATCCCGCGGCGACCAGCGCGACCATCGGCGAGGAACTCACCTACACGCTGCAGGTGCCCGCCGATCCCGCGTCGCTGAATGTCGCGATCTACGACACCGTGATCACCGACGTGCTGCCCGAGGACACGACCTTCGTCGGCGCGGACTTCCTCGGCGGCGGCGCGAGCGGCACGCCGGCGTTCAACTACGACCCCGGCACCAACACGCTCACCATCCAGGATGCCACCGACGGCATCGACATCCTGCCCGGCAACGCCGCCGTGTTCGAGGTGACGGTGCGGGTCGAGAACACGGTCGACACCAATGCCGGCGACTCCATCGTCAACACCGCCCGCTACGACTACTCCTCGGTGGACGACGACGGCACCCGGGAGAACAGCGGCGGCCCGGACGTCACCACGCCGTCGATCACGCTTACCGAACCGCTGATCCAGCCGACCAAGCAGGCACGCAACACCTCGGCCGGCGACACCTTCGGCGGCGCGTTCACGCCGCCGGACGCCGGCGACGTGGTCGAGTACTGCCTGGGCTTCCCGGCCGCCGCCGGCGCGATCCGCAGCGACGCCTTCGATCTCGCGTTCAGCGACACGCTGCCGGCGGGCACGACCTTCCAGAGCGGCACCGCGCAGCTCGCCGACGCCAATTGCAGCCCCGGCAATCCGGGCGGAAACACCCTGCAGGCGCCCGCCGTGAGCGGCCAGACCCTCGACTGGACCCGCGCCGCCGGCAACGATGTCGACGTCCCCGCCGGGGCCGCGGTTTCCGTGCTGTACCGGGTCAGCCTCGACGACACGGTCGCGCCGCTGACCGTGCTGACCAACGCGGCCGCGGTCGAGTGGACCTCGCTGGACGGCGACGAGCCGGACGAGCGCAGCTTCGACGCGGCCACCAATCCGCCCAACGACTACCGGGCCACGACCGACACGAGCTTCGACAGCGGCGACACCACTCAGCTCGCCAAGGTCGAGGCTTCCACTCCGCCGCTCGGCAACGGCGGCGACGGCGACGGCGACTACCGCCTGGGCGAGCGCGTCACCTACCGGATCGAGATCACCGACCTGACCGAGGGCACGCTCGACGGCTTCACGGTAACGGACACGCTGCCGGAGGGACTCGAGTTCGAGGCCGGCAGCAGCGTCATCACCCAGGGCGGCGCCATCACGCCGGATCCCACCGGGGTCGGCGCCACGGTCGTCTCCGGGACGGGCGCGCCGGGAGACCCCCAGACCATCGCATGGAACTTCGGCGACCTGGTCAACGACGGCGAGGTGAACAACGGCTTCACGCCCGACACGCTCTTCATCGAGTACAGCGCGCTGGTGCGCGAGGACGCCCCGCCCACTGAGGACGCGGCCAACGACGTCACGCTGAGCTACCTCGACGGGGCCGCCAATCCGATCGAGCGGACGCAAGCCACCACCATCGACATCGTCGCCCCGTCCTTCGATACGCCGGTGAAATCGACCACCGTGCCGACGGCGCCGGCCACGGTCGATGCCGGCACCACCGTCCCGTACACGGTCGAACTCGCCAATACCGGCGGCGCGCCAGCCTACGATGTCGTGGTCGAGGACGTGATTCCCGAGGGCATGCGCGCCGACGCGCTGGCCGCGGGCACCATCACGGCCACGCTGGTGATCACGGACGCCGGCGGTACCACGATCTCCGGGCCGCGCAGCGTCAACGGCACCTTCCCCGGCAGCTTCGACACCGACGGCCGGGTCCAGTGGGACATCGACACCGGTGCCGGCGACGATCGCGTGCCGGCCGGCGGCACCCTCACGCTCGAATACAGCGTCGACATTGACGACGACGCCGGCCCCGGACTGCAGATGACCAACGCGGCGGGCGGCCTGCGCTGGTTCACGATCGACCCGGACGCGCCGCCCTCCGAGGGCACGCCGGTCGAGCTCGGTCCGGGACCGACCGCGAGCGTTACCGTCCAGACCCCGACGCCGGGCCCGCTGACCAAGGCCAGCACCACGCTCGAGTCGACCATGGGCGACACCGTGGTCTACCGCCTGCGCGTGCCCGACTCGTCCTTCGGCGCGGCGCTGTTCGACGTCGTGGTCACCGATCCGCTGCCGACCGAGGTCGAGTTCCTGTCGGCCGAGCATGCCCCGACCAGCGGCGTGTCGGAGCCGCTCGACGCCAGCGTGGACGGCGCGAACGTGCTCACGATCGTCAGCGCCACCGATCCCGACGGTTTCGACATCCCGGCCGGCGACGTGGCCGTCATCGATGTCACCGTGCGCCACAACGACATCGGCGGCGGAGTCGCCGGGGATATCTACACCAATGACGCTTCCTACACCTGGGAGCGGACGGAGAACGGCACGGACGACCTCGACGGCGGTGCGGCCTCGAGCCATTCCGTCGACGTCGTCGAGCCGGAGCTGGTCTTCACCAAGAACGGGCCGGCGACCATCGGCCGCGCGGGCGGGAGCTTCACCCTCGCTGCCGAGAACATCGGCGACGCGGCCGCGTACGACACCGTGGTCACCGACGTGCTGCCGGCGGACATGCGCGACACCCAGCCGGTGCTGGACGCGGTCGAGATCACCGGCCCCGGCGGCACGCGCACGCTGTCCGAGGGCACGGACTACAGCGTCGCCTGGGACGGCGCCACCGGTACGCTGACGCTCACCTTCGAGTCGGCCAGCGCCGCGATCGGCGGCGTGGGCACGTCACCCGCGGGCGAGACCCTGAGCATCACCTACACCGCCTTCCTCGACGACGACGCGACCGACGGCGCGACCCTCACCAACGTCGCGGGCACCACGCGCCATGCCACCCAGGACGGCACGGGCGGCAGCTTCCCCGAGGACACGCGCGTCTACACCTTCGCCCTGTCCGACGGCACGCCGGGCACGGCGGACCACGAGGACGAGCACACGACCACCTCCGAGGCGCCGGTCATCGAGGTCGACAAGGCCGTCGACGTCTCCACCGCCCTGCCCGGCCAGACGCTGACGTACACCATCACCGTCGACAATACCGGCAGCGGCGACGCCCGGGTCGACATCACCGACGACTTCGGCGCCCTCGACGCCGACGACGTCTACCTGCCCGGCAGCCTCACGGTCACCAGCCCGCCCGCCAGCTTCGGCACCAATGCAACCGATCCGAACGGCGGCACCGCGGGCAAGGGCCTGATCGACTTCCGCGACGTGGTCGTGCCCGCCGCCGGCAGCGCCGTGGTGGTCGCCACCATCGACACCCGGCCGGTGGTTTCCGACGGCGACCGCGCGATCAACCAGGGCTCGGTGGCCGACCGCTTCTTCGACATCACCGAGCCGACCGACGATCCGGCCACCGCGGACGACGACGACCCGACCGAGACCGTCTTCGGCGCGGAGCCGGACCTGATCGTGACCAAGCGCGACGCCGACCTGACCGGCGACCCGGACGTGCTCGCGGTCGGCGACACGATCGAGTACACCATCGAGGTCGAGAACGTGGGCACGGAGTCGCTGGTGAATTCCGTGCTCACCGATGCCGTGCCCGGCAACACCACCTACGTGCCGGGCAGCACGACCCTCAACGGCGTGCCGGTGCCCGACGCGGGCAGCGGCTCCGACCCGCGCTCGCAGCTGGAGGACGGCCTGACGATCAACGATCCCGGCAGCGCCGCCGGCACCCTCACCGCCCAGAGCGGCAACGCCGCGACCGTCACCTTCCGCGTGACCGTCGATCCGGATCTGCTCGAGGGCACCGTCATCTCGAACCAGGCGGTGGTCACGGCCGAGGGCACCGGCAGCGGCGTCGTGCCCACGGAGCCGTCCGACGATCCCGACACACCCATCGTCGGCGACCCCACGCAGTCGATCGTCGGCGCGGCGGCACTGATCGACGTTCAGAAGACCGTGGTCTCCAGCACCAACCCGGTGCAGTCGGGGCCGACACCGCCGTCGAGCGAGCTGACCTACACCATCATCGTCTCCAACGACGGCACCGCGCCGGCGACGGGCACGATCCTGACCGACGACGTGCCGGCCAACGCCGGCTACGTCCCGGGCTCGACCACCCTCAACGGGGTGGCGGTACCGGACGCACCCGGCTCCGCGTCGCCGCTCGCCACCGCCGCCGGCGGCCTGCCGGTCAGCTCTTCCGACCTGGTGCCGCCGGGCGCCCTGCCCGACCCCGCCTCGGCCACCGTCAACCCGGGCGAGAGCGCGACGATCGTGTTTCGCGTCACGGTCGACGACGGCCTCGCCAACGGCACGGTCATCAGCAACCAGGGCAGCGTCGCCAGCGATCAGCAGCCCGGGGAACCGACCGATGCCGACGGCAACGACGAGAACGGCGACCAGCCGACCACCGTGATCGTCGGCGGCGAGCCGGTGCTGAAGATCTCGAAGGAAGTGTTCGTGGTCGGCGGCGGCACCATCCAGGCCGACGGCCTGCTGGACTACGCGGTCCGGGTCGAAAACATCGGCCCGGTCGACGCCGCCAACGTCACCATCACGGACGACCTCGACGCCCCGGTCCCGGGCCAGCTCGAGTACATCCCGGGATCCGGACGGCTCGATGGCGCGAGCGGACCGGTGAGCTTCGTCGATCCGGTCGTGCAGGCGAACGCCGGCACGCTGCAGCCCGGCGAGGCCACCGAGCTGCGATTCCGCGCGCGGGTCGACAACGGCCTCGCGCTCGGCACCACGATCGACAACACCGGCCGGGTCACCGCCGATGGCGGCGTCGACGAGACGGCCTCGGTGGCGATCGACGTGGGCGGCGCGCCGGGTGTGGCCAACCTCAACGGCACGGTATGGCTCGACAACGATCTCGATGACCTGTTCGACAGCGGCGACGAACGCCCGCTCGAGGACTGGCAGATCGCGGTGCGCTTCAACGGCCGCACCATCGGCGCGGTCGATTCGGCGGCCGACGGCCGCTACGCCCTGCGCGGCCTGGCCCCGGGCGGCGAGTACACGCTCCGCTTCACCTTCCCGGGCCAGACCACCACCTTCGGCGAAACCGCGGCGGCGCTGGGGACCACCGGGCGCCAGGTGATCACCGCCATCTCGCTGGATGCCGGCGCCAACGTCCTCGACGAGGACATGCCCGTGACCGCGAACGGCACGGTGTACGACTCGATCGCGCGCACACCGCTGGGCGGCGCCACCGTCACCCTGCTCGACACCAACACGGGCGCGGTGGTGGCGGCGGGATGCTTCGCCGACTCCACCCAGCAGGGACAGGTGACGGCAGGCAACGGACTGTACCTGCTGGAGCTCGAATTCACCGATCCGAGCTGTCCGGACCCCGGCGACTACCTGATCGAGATCACGCCACCTCCCGGTGGCGGCGCGCCCTCGCGCATCATCCCGCCGACCACCGACGGCACGACCGCGCCCTACGATGTCGCCGCCTGTCCCGACGACGCGATTTCGCCGGCGCCGCCCGGCGGGCTCTGCGAGGCACAGCCGCAGGACACGCCGCCCGGCACTTCGGTCAGCGCGGGTCCGGGGACGCGCTACTACCTGAACCTGACGTTCGCGGGCTCGGGCAACGCGGCCCAGATGCACAACCACCACCTGCCGGTCGACCCCGACCTCGGCGACTCGGTGACGCTGACCAAGACCACGCCCCTGGTCGACGTGGTGCGCGGCCAGCTGGTGCCGTACACCATCACCGCGACCAACCAGCTCGCCGGTCCGCTGCCCGACACCGAGATCGTCGACACCATCCCGCCCGGGTTCAAGTACATCGAGGGCTCGGCGATCGTCGACGGCGACAAGGTCGAACCGGAGATCGACGGCCTGGAGCTGACCTGGCCCGACCTCACCCTGCCCTCGAACGAATCGTTCGAGATCAAGCTGATTCTCGTGGTCGGCGGCGGTGTCGGCGAGGGCGAATACGTCAACCGTGCCCGGGTGCGCAACGAGGCGGTGGGCGCGGATGCCTCGCGCGAAGCGACCGCCACCGTGCGGGTCGTGCCCGACCCGACCTTCGACTGCACCGACATCATCGGCAAGGTCTTCGACGACCGCAACGCCGACGGCCGCCAGGACGAGGGCGAACCCGGCCTGGGCGGCGTGCGTCTGACCACGGCGCGCGGCCTGCTGATCACCACCGACCGGCACGGGCGCTATCACGTGACCTGCGCCGCCGTGCCGGACCGGGATCGCGGCAGCAACTTCATCCTCAAGCTCGACGAACGCACGCTGCCGTCGGGCTATCGCACGACCACCGAGAATCCGCGCGTGGTGCGCGCGACCCGCGGCAAGATGGTGCGGCTGAACTTCGGCGCGACCATCCACCAGGTGGTGCGGCTCGACCTCGCCGGCGCCGCGTTCATGCCGGCCCGGGCCGAGCTGCGGCCGGAATGGCGCGATCGCCTCGAGCCGCTGTACGAACAGCTTGCCGAGGGGCCCAGCGTGCTGCGGCTCAGCTACCTCGGCGACGGCGAGAGCGAGCGGCTGGCCGAGCGCCGGCTCGGCGCGATCCGCGAACGCATCGCGGACGAATGGGCGCGGCGCAACGGCGAATACGACCTGCGAATCGAGACGGAACTCTTCTGGCGGCGCGGACGCCCCGGGGGCTCGGAATGAAGGTCCGGCTCCTGATCCTGCTGCTCGTCGCCTGGACCCTCCCGGCCGCGGCCCAGGAGGACACGCCGCCGGAGGCGGTGGAGCCCTGGTGGGCCCACTGGGTGCCGTCGCTGCCGGACCTGGATGACGAGGGCCCGGCGGTGCGGACCGCGCCGGTGCCGGCCAACGCGGAACGGCTCCTGCCGGACCGGCGGCTGACGATCTGGGGTCTCGACGAGGGCCCGGCCCGTGCCGGCGTCTGGCGGCGCACGCTCGACGGCGGCAGCGAGGAGTTGCTGGCCACCGGCTCACCGGTCCGGTTCAGCGACAACGGCGCGCCCCTGATCGACGGCGAGAGCATCCGCTCGCTGGAAAGCGTGCTCGAAGACCTGGGGCAGCACGAGGGCCTGCGGCTGCATTTCATCGGCCACACCGACGGCGCCCCGCTCGGCGAGGCGCAGACGGAGGTCTTCGGCGGTCCGGTGGGCCTGTCGGAATTCCACGCCGAGCAGGTCGCCACCTACGTGCGCGGCCGGCTCGGCCTGCCGGCCGGGGCCGTGACCTGGGAAGGCGCGGGCGCGGGCGAACCGATCGCCGATCCCGCGACCGCCGACGGCCGCCGCCGCAACTGGCGGGTCGAGGTCCGCGCCTGGTACCGGGATCCGGAGCGGGCGAGCCCCGGCGAACGCTACGTGCCCGAGCCGAAGACTCGCCGGGTACGCATCTGCCGGCAGGAACCGGCCTGCGTGCTCAAGCGGCGGCGGCGCGATGTCGAAGTCGTGCAACTGCGCAACGTCGTCCCGCCCATCCGCTTCTCCGGACCGTTCGGCGAACTGCCGGCCGGCACCTTCGCCGAGCTCGAGCGCCGGCTCGACGAGCTCGCGGAAGCACCGAACCTGCGCGTGCGCTTCATCGGCCATACCGACGCCGCCGGCCTGAGCGAACTCGCGCGCGAGCGCTACCGCGATGCCCCCGGCCTGTCGCGGGCCTACGCCCGCAAGGTGGCCGAGGCCGCGCGCGAGCGCCTCGGCCTGGGCGAGCACGAGGTCATGCTCGAGGGTCGGGGCGCGGCCGAGCCGCTGGCGGCGAACGACACCGCCCGGGGCCGGGCGCTCAACCGGCGGGTCGAGATCGAGATCTGGCACGACGCGATCGGCAGCGGCACCACGGTGGGCGATGTCCAGGCCTGTCCCGTTGACGGCGACACCCGCGAGTACCTGACGGAGCCGTATCGCCCGAATGGCGAGCCACCGCTGGAGCCGGTGCCGTTCGTCAACGGCACGCCGCAGCTCGGTGACGACTGGCTGCAGCGCCTGGTGCGCATCGTCGACAGCCTCGAGGAGAGCGGGCAGAACCCGCGGGTCAACTTCACCGGTCACACCGAGCGCGAACTGCTCGATCGAAGGGCGTCGCTGGTCTACGGCGACGCTCGCGCCCTGTCGGAGGTCCGCGCACGGCGCGTGATGCAGGCCGTGGCCGAGCGCACGGACCTGCCGGAGGAACTGCTGGGTTACGCCGGCAAGGGCTTCAGCGAGCCGCCGGCGGACGATGCCTTCGGCGTCGCGCAGGTGGGAGACGGCCGGGTGGAGGCCGAGATCCTGATCGACGTGCCGGCACCGGTCGATCCCGACTGGATCACCGAACTGGTCGAGGTCACGCGCAATACCGATCCGCGCACGCCGTACTCGCTCGCGCCGATGCGCATCACGGTCGACGGCGAGCGGCTCGACGAGGACGAGCCGCCGCACACGGCCGACGTCCAGCGCTGCACCGACGCGGCACTCGACACCGCGCGTGTGAAGATGCGCTACGACAACAGTCGCGCGCATCGCCGCCTGAACGTCATCGCGTATCCCGAGACCATCGCCCGCGAGGACGACCCGGACACCGAACGGGTGGAGAACCGCACGAACTTCCGTGCCTACAGCAACTATGCCGAGTTCCAGACGCGCGCCGAGGTGCGGCTGTACGCGGCCCGGTCGCCGGTGCGGGCCGAACCGCTCGACGTCGTGCCGCTGGGCCCGGACCGCAGCGCCGACTGGTTTGCCGACGCCGGCATGGAACGGGGCCTCAAGTACGTGCTCCGGGTCTACGACGAGGACGGCCGCTTTGACGAAACGGCGCCCAAGCGACTGTGGTTGGTGCACGACCTCGACGAGGCCGGGCCCGGCGACGGCGCCGACACGACCGCCCGCAGCCGCCTGGCGGCGCTCGACGAGACCGTGATCACGCGCCAGAACATCCCGCTCGACGGCGGCACCGTCACGGTGACCGGCGACGCGGTCCCGGACGGCTACACGCCGTGGGTGCTGGGCGAGCCGATGCCGCTCGATGACGAGCGCGGATTCGTGGTCGAGCGCATCATCCCGCGCGGCCTGCACACGCTGGAGGTCGCCCTGCTCGATGACGGCGGCAACGGCGACGTCTACCTGCGCGATCTGAAGATCGGCACCGACGACTGGTACACCGTCGGCATCGCCGATCTCACCGCGGGCATCGACGACACCAACGGGCCGGCCAGGCTCGTCAGCCAGGACGATCAGCACTACAACTCGGAGGCCTGGGTCGACGGCCGGCTCGCCTTCTACACCAACGGCTTCACCGACAATGCCTGGGAGCTCACCGGCAGCGCCGACACGCGCGAGGGACCGCTGGACGAGATCTTCAGCAACTTCATGGACAAGAATCCCGACGCGCTGTTCCGGCGGCTGGACGAGGACCGGTTCCAGCCGACCTTCGGCGACGACAGCACGACCGTCGAGGACGCGCCCACCTCGGGCAAGTTCTACGTCAAGGCGGAGAAGGACCGCACCTTCGGCATGTGGGGCAACTTCGAGGCCGAGATTCTCGACACCGATCTCGCCCAGATCGACCGGGGCCTCTACGGCGCCTACGGCCACTTCGAGAGCAGCAGCGCGACGAACTTCGGCGAACGCCGCACGCAGGTGGACGCGTTCGGCGCGGAACCGGGCACGATCGCGGCGCGCGAGGAGTTCCGCGGCACCGGCGGCTCGCTGTTCTTCCTCCAGCACCAGGACATCGTCCAGGGCTCCGAACGGATCCGGGTGGAGATACGCGACCTGGAATCCGGCCTCGTGCTCGAGGTCAACAACCTGGTCGCCGGCGAGGACTACGACATCGACCCGATCCAGGGTCGCGTGATCCTCACCGCGCCACTGCCCGCGACCGCGGACGGCAGTTCGCTGGTGCAGGCCGGCGGCACGCTGGCGGGCAACCCCGTGTTCCTGGTTGCGCGCTACGAATACACGCCCGGATTCGACAAGCTCGAGGAGATCTCCACCGGCGGCCGCGTCTCCCACTGGTTCGGCGACGGCATCCAGCTCGGCGCCACCGCCCACGACCAGGAGCAGGCCGGTGCCGAGCAGCAGCTCGCGGGCGTGGATCTCACCTGGCGCGACAGCGCCCGGACCTGGATGCGGCTCGAGCGGGCGCGGACCTCGGGAGTCGGCACGACGACCCTGCTGTCGAACGACGGCGGCTTCGGTTTCCAGGCCGCGGACCAGCCGGTCGACGAGGATGCCGACGCCGATGCCTGGCGGCTCGAGTCCGCCGCCGACCTGGGCGACCTCATCCGCGGGTCCCGCGGCAACGCCACCGTGTACCTGCAACAGCGCGATGCGGGCTTCTCCGCCCCCGGACAGGCGACCACGCGGGACACCGACCAGGCGGGCGGGACGCTGTCGCTGCCGCTTTCGGCCCGCACCGAGTTGCGCAGCGAGATCGACCACCGCGCGGAGGACAACGGGCTCAACACCGACACGGTCGAGTTCGACCTCGCCCATCGCCTCGACGATCGCTGGGAAATCACCTCCGGGCTGCGCATGGACGAGCGCGAGGACGAATCGCCGATCATCGCCGACACGCAGACGCAGGGGCGGCGCACGGACGTCGCCGTGCGCGCCGATTACACGCCCGAGGCGGACTGGAACGCCTACGGCTTCGCCCAGGCCACGGCGGAGACGACCGACTCGCGCGACCCCAACAGCCGCGCCGGCGCAGGCGGCGGAGTCCAGTTGACCAACCGGCTGCGCGCCGAGGGCGAGCTGTCGGGCGGCGACAACGGTGTCGGCGCGGAGCTGGGCACTTCCTACCTGTATTCCGAGGCGACCCGGCTGTACGCCGGCTACACGTTGAACAACGAGCGCCAGCCGACCACCGGGGTGCTGGAGCGCCAGGGCAGCTTCGTCAGCGGCTTCCGCACGCGCCGCAGCGACAGCCTCAGCGTCTACGGCGAGGAGCGCTATACCCACGGCGACGTGCCCACGGGACTGACACATGCGTTCGGCGCCGACAAGCAGTTCTCGAGCGCCTGGACCTTCGGCTTCTCGCTCGAGGCCGGCACGCTGGAGGACCACCGCACCGGCGCGGAAACGGAGCGGCGCGCCTTCGGCCTGTCGAGCACCCATGCCGGCGAGTCGCTGAACTATCGCGGCGCGCTGGAACTGCGAACCGACGAGACCGAGACCAGCGACCGCGAGACCTATCTGCTGAAGAACCGGCTGCAGTACCGGCTGAGCGAGGCGTCCCGACTGGTCGGCAAGCTCAACCTGTCACAGAGCGACAGCAGCCAGGGCGAGTTCTTCGACGGCGAGTTCGTGGAGGCCGTGGCCGGCTACGGCTACCGGCCGGTCGAGCACGATCGCTGGAACGCCCTGTTCAAGTACACCTACTTCTTCAACCTGCCGGCACCGGAGCAGGAGATCGCCGATGGCGCCGGCTCGGACTTCATCCAGAAAAGCCACATCCTGTCGGCCGACGTCATCCACGAACTGAGCCGCGAGTGGAGCATTGGCGGCAAGTTCGCCTTCCGCCAGGGCGAACTGGCCCTGTCCCGCGAGGACCCGGAGTTCTTCCGGAGCCGTGCCCGGCTCGGCGTGGTGCGCGCCGACTGGCACGTCGTGAAACGCTGGGACCTGATCCTCGAGGGACGGCGGCTGGAACTGATCGATGCCGAGGACACCCGCGACGGCATGCTCGTCGGCGCCTACCGCCATTTCGGCAATCACGTGAAGCTCGGCGTGGGCTACAACTTCACCGATTTCTCCGACGATCTCACCGATCACAGCTTCGACAGCCGGGGCGC
>CAYZHJ010000001.1:3057-73609 GCA_964478305.1 uncultured Ectothiorhodospiraceae bacterium | reverse complement strand
ACTTCACCGATTTCTCCGACGATCTCACCGATCACAGCTTCGACAGCCGGGGCGCCTTTATCAACATCGTCGGCAAGTACTGAGGCATCCGCACCCCGCCCGCCCGGACCAGGGTACGACTCCGGCTTCCGTGCGGGTTATAGTGCGAACCGTCGCCGCCGTGATCGGAGTCCTCTTGGCCGTTTCACCGCCCCCGCACAGCACCGTCGGGCGCACCAGATGGCCCGCGCGCGCACCGCGATCCGCGCCACATGGTGCGGACCGGACCGGGTCCGCGGGAGCATCCGCGTGATCCCGGCCCCGGTCGCCGCGGGGATCGGCACGAACGACGGGAGTCGATCACTTCGTGCCACCTGCCTCGTTCTTCCCGCTTCACTCCCGGCCGCAACCCGCCCCGTCCGCTCGTCCTTCACGGGCGACGGCCGTTCCGTCATGGCACGAGTCGCGCGGGTACGGAACTTGCATAAAGGCAGCATCGACGCCGCACGACCCTCGCGCGACGCGCACCGAAAGCGATCGCCTCATGCAGCAGTATCGATTTGACGACAACGCGGAGTCCGCGGGCGGGCAGCGGCACGAGTCGGGTACCGCATCCGGCAATGATCACTCTGCGCCGCTGTCGCCGGGCGTCCGTGTATCCATCGATACGGCGGCCGTCGATCAGCTGTTCGAGCAGTTCATCATCGCGGCGGTGGTCAACCTGCTGCTGCTCGGCTTCGTGCTGCTGGCCCTGTGGGGACATGTCCCCGCCGTCCAGCTGCTGGGCTGGGCCGGCGCCGCCGTGGCCGTCATCGGCGTGCGCATCGGCCTGCACCGGAACTATCGGCGCACGCGCAATCCCGACCCGTCCACCTGGAGCAGGCGGCATCTCGTGCTCTCGGCCACCAGCGGCCTGCTGTGGGGACTCGCGGCGCCGCTGTTCATTCCCCAGATACCGGCACCCCAGGCACTGGTACTGGTGATCGCGATCGCCGGCATCGCCGCCGGCGCGCTGCCGGTCAATGCCGCCGTCCTGCGGGTGTACCTGGTCTATCTCGCGGTCACCATCGTGCCGATATCGCTCACCTATTACACGCTCGGCGACCGTACCGGCGTGCTGCTCGGCACGATGGCCGTGCTCTACGGACTCGCGCTGAGCGCCTCCGGCCGCAACTACAGCCGCAACCTGCAGAAGGCCTACGAACTGAGCGCGCGGCTCAACGAGGTCAACCGCGAACTCGAGCGCCGGGCCAGCCACGACGCCCTGACCGGCCTGTGGAATCGCAACCGCTTCGAGATCGCGCTCGACCAGGAACTGGACCGGATCGCCCGTTACGGCTCCACTTGTGCGCTGATCATGCTCGACATCGATCACTTCAAGCAGATCAACGATACCTTCGGCCACGATGTCGGCGACCGGGTGCTTACCCAGCTCGGCGAGATTCTCGGTGCCGAGATCCGCGGCCCCGATCGGGTCGCGCGCTGGGGCGGCGAGGAATTCATGATCCTGCTGCCCGAGACCGGCCTGACCGCTGCCGCCTGGGCCGCGGAACGGCTGCGCCGGCATGTTGCCGTCAGCGGTTTCGAGGGGCCGGAGCGGATCACCATCAGCCTGGGCGTGACGGTCTGCAACGGCCAGGAGGAACGCTCGGACCTGCTCAAGCGGCTCGACGATGCGCTCTATCGCGCCAAGCAGCACGGCCGCAACCGGGTCGAGAGCGCCGACATGCCCGCGGGCACCGGCAGCCTGTTCTGACCGGGCCGGGTCACCGGCAAGGCGGTGCCGGGGAGTACTGCAGCCATGAAGGAACACCGGACGCCTGACGGCGCCCGGTTCGTTGCCGCACGACCGTGGACGTGGCCGGATGCGACATCCGTCCCGCTCAGGCCTCGTTGCCGCGGATGATGAAGTACAGGCCGAGCAGCAGCAGCACGACCTGGAACTCCATGCCGCCCATCGGATGCGTCTCGCTCGGAGCAAAGCTCCAGCGGCCCCAGTGGACCATCGCGATGGCACCCAGCATGACCGGCACGAGCGCGAGCCCGGACAGACGGGTGGCGAGATCGCCCAGGCGGCCCCGGACCGTGGCACCGGCAATGATGCCCGCCGCGGCCAGCACTTCCGCCAGTGCGACCAGGAACGCGACCGCGACCGGCAGGCCCATCATGCCGGCAAAGCCCTCGATGCCCATGACCAGGAACTTCTGCAGGCCGTGAAACAGGAATACCCCCGCCACGGCGGCGCGCAGCAGCCAGTGGGTGTGCGGGGCAATGGCTGCCGTCGCGTTCAGGCCGTCGACACTGCCGTGTACATGCGTTTTCACCGTCATCGTCTCGTCCTCCTCGTTGCTCGCGCGTGGAAATCCGGTGTCTTCTCGACACGGGAGCAGTGTCTGGTTTCGGCGCACCGCCGGGAATCCGTTATCTTGCGTACGGGTTTTCCCGTATCGCCGCGGAACCAAAACGTCCGCGATCGGCCTCATGGAAGGGACAACAACGACAACGGGAGACATTCGACTTGTCCGCAGGCGATAACGGCACGGCCGCGAACCGCCGGACACCGGCGATGCAACTGGCGTGGGCTGTCCTCGCCCTGGCCCTGATGACGGGCATCGGCTTCTGGGCCCTCCAGTTCCGTGCGGTCCAGCCACCGGTCCCGCTGATCTGGCCCGCGGCCGGCCTGGCCCTGGCGCTGACCTGGCGCGGCGGCTGGCCGGCTGCCGCGGGTGCGGCCCTGGGTACGGCCTGGCTCCACACCGGGCTCGGGACGCCCGTACTCCCCGCGCTCGGGCTCGGCGTGGTCACCGGCGCGGCCGGACTTGCCGGCGTGGCGCTGCTGCGCCGCCTGGACTTCGCCCCGGGCCTGACGCGGGTACGCGACACGCTGCTGCTGCTCGCGATCGGCGGCGGCCTCACCGCACTGGTCAATGCCGCCGGCGGGGCCGCTGTCATGGCGGGCCTGACCCCGGAGTTCGCCGAAACCTTCGGTCTGTGCTGGATCGCCGACCTGATGGGCCTGATCCTGCTGGCCCCGCCGATCCTCGCCGCTGAGCGTCCCCGGGGCTCGTATCGACGCCATCTGGAGGCAGCAGGCTGGGTGATCGCGGGTACCCTGTTCGTCTTCGTCGTCTATGCCGGCACGCTCGCGCCCATCATGGCGCTGGCGGCCTCGTACGCCGTGTTTCCGCTGGTACTGGCGGTCGCGCTGCGCTTCGGCGCGGCCATCACCGGCCTGGTGGTACTGGCGATCGCCGCCGTCGCGCTCACCTGTACCGGCCTCGACAAGGGACCCTTCGCCCAGGGTGAGCTCACCGCCAACCTGCTGTCGCTCCATGCCCACCTGGCGATGCTGGGCCTGACCGGTCTGACGCTGGCCAGTGCCCGCAGTGAACGCGACCGGGCCGAGATGCGCGCCCGCGAGCACCTCGGCATGCTGGCTCGCGCCGGCCGGCTGGACGCCATGAGCTCGATGGCCGCCGGCATCGCGCACGAGATCAACCAGCCGCTGTCGGCGGTCAACAGCTATGCCCAGGCGGCATGCAGAATGCTGCGGGAAGGCCGCGGCACGGACGAGGTCACCGACACGCTGGAACGCATCGTCGCGGGCAACGAGCGTGCGGCCGCGATCGTGCGCCGCATTCGCACCTTCCTGCGAAGCGGCGAGGGTGAGCGCGAACGCAGCGATCTGAATCGCCTGGCTGCCGAGGCGATCGACCTGGTAGTGGCGGAATACCGGCGCCGGCATGTCGCCCTGGTCAGCGACCGGTCGCCGCGCCCCATCGTGGTGCAGGTGGACCCGGTCGCCATCCGCCAGGTGATCGTCAACCTGCTTCAGAACGCACTCGAGGCGGCGGAGCACGCGGCCACCAACCGGCCCGGTGTACGGGTCATCACCCGTACCTCCGCCGACGGTTACTGGGCCGAGCTCACGGTGGAGGACAACGGGCCCGGCCTGCCCGAGCAGGACAGGCATGAACTGTTCGAACCGCTGGTTACCCACCGCGAGGGAGGCACCGGCCTCGGCCTCGCGATCGTGCGCAGCCTGGTCGAGGCACACGAGGGCAGCGTGGCAGCCGGCGACAGCGACAGCGGCGGCGCCTCGTTCCGCATCCGCCTGCCGGCCGGAATGCACCGACGGGAGGCCGCATGACCACCGAACGGATCTACATCGTCGACGACGATCCCGACGTCCGCGATGCCACCACCCTGCTGGTCGCCACGGCCGGTCACGCGGCCATGCCGCTGGCAAGTCCCGAGGAACTGCTCGAGCGGATATCCCCGGATGACGCCGGCTGCCTCGTGCTCGACGTGCGCCTGCCCGGCATGGACGGCCTGCAACTGCAGCAGACCCTGCATGAACGCGGCATCCACCTGCCTATCGTGTTCATTACCGGCCACGGCGACATTCCCATGGCCGTGCGCGCCGTCAATGCCGGCGCTCTGGATTTCCTGGAGAAGCCGCTCGACGAGAACGCCCTGCTCGAGCGCATCGACACGGCCCTGGAACGCGACCGCGAACGTCGCGAGCGCGAGTCCGCGCACATCGACATCGAGCAGCGCCTGGCCCGGCTCACGCCGCGCGAGCGACAGGTAATGGAAGGCATCCTCGCCGGCAAGCTGAACAAGGTGATCGGTTACGAGCTGGGCATGAGCACACGCACGGTCGAGGTCCATCGCGCCCGGGTACTGGACAAGCTCGGCGCCCGCAACGGACCGGAGATGGTGCGCCTGGTGCTGGCGAGCCCGGCCTGGCACGACTGGTCGCCCGACTGAGTCGGCATTGCCCGCTCGCGGGCCGGTTTCAAGCGCCCGCATCGGGCGCGAGGGCCCGCCGTCTCGCCGCGGGTCCCGGCAGCGGTCGCGGCCCGATGCGGCCAGGGCGTGACGGAGATGTGAAGCAATTCTCGCGTGCCCGGCACGATTCGTGCGCGTAGCCTGTAACCAACCCGCCCGCCGGGCCGGCCAGGGCCGGCGGCAATGACGGAACGGCCTGAGGGAGAAGGCACGATGGAACAGGAACAGGGCACGATCGAGAAACGCTTCGAACGCATTCTCCTGCAACGACAATTCGACGAGGCCGTCGTGCTGCTGTTCTGCGCACTGGCGGTACTGTTCATCGCGCCGTTCGCCCTGTTCCGCCTGTTTACCGGCGAGTGGCTCCATGCCGGGATCAACGCCCTCGCCACGCTGTCCATGCTCGCCAACGGGATCTACGCCTGGCGCACGGGACGGGCGGAAGTCACCGCGCCGCTGCTCGCGGCACTTTTCATCGCCACGCTGCTGGCGGTGGTCCACCTGTTCGACACGAACATGCTGATGTGGACCTATCCCGTCACCACGGCCATGTACTTCATCCTGAAACCGCGCAACTCGATCCTCGTGAACCTGCTGGTCCTCCTCGTCGTCGCGCCGCGTGCCGCGGAACTCATGCAGGGAACCGACATCCTGACCTTCTACGCCACCCTGCTCGCGACCAACGTGCTCGCCCTGACATTCGCCGCGGGCATGCGTCGCACCCGCACGCGCCTGAGCGTCATGGCGGAACGCGACGCGCTCACCGGCGCCCGCAATCGCCATTCGCTGGAACCGACGCTGCTGGCCGCGCTGGAAGCGTACCGGGAGCAGGGAACGCCCGCCTCCCTGCTGGTCATCGATCTCGACCACTTCAAGGAAATCAATGACCGTTGCGGCCATGACGTGGGCGACCGGGCACTGAAGGAAATCACGGAGATCCTCATTCACGCGACCCGCACCGGTGACGACGTGTTCCGCTACGGTGGGGAGGAGCTCGTGGTGCTGGCCCATGGCGCGGCATCCGGACCGGCGGGGCGCCTGGCCGAGAAGCTGCGCCAGCGCATCCGGCGCACGCCCCTGGAATCCGTGGGCCCGCTGTCCGTGTCCATCGGCGTCGCCCAGGCACGGGCGGATGACTCGCCCGAATCCTGGTTCCGTCGCGCCGACGAGCTGATGTACCGGGCGAAGGAGGAAGGCCGCAACCGGGTGGTGGTCGAGTCGGACGTCAATGAAACCGCGAATGGACGTGAATGAAAGCGAACTACTCGGTTATTTCCGGCGCCAGCTCGGTCAGGACGGTCGGCGAGGGATAGCCGTCCGCCACCATGCCGCGTTCCTGCTGGTACCGGCGGATGGCGCGGCGGGTCATCGGGCCCGGCATGCCGTCGACGGGGCCGCTGTCGTAGCCCTTCTCGTTCAGCCGTTCCTGCAGCGCGGCAACCTGCTCGCGCCGCAGGCGCGGTCCGCTCGGCGGCTGGCGCACCAGCGTGGAGGCGCCGGCCAGGCGATCGGCCATGCGGCCCACGGCCAGCGCATAGTACTGCGAGCGGTTCCACTGCATGATCACGTGGAAGTTCGGATAGACCAGGAATGCCGGTCCCTCGTGACCGGACGGCACCAGCAGCGCGGCCTTGGTATCGCCGCCCGGCAGCGTGCGCCCCCAGGCATCGCTCACGCCGAGCTCGCGCCACTCGGACAGCGGGCGCTCACGGTCGTGTCCGGCGAGCTCGTAGGGGAATCCGTCCGGCAGTTGCACCTCGCGGCCCCAGCGCCAGCCACTCTCCCAGCCAATCGAGCTCAGATAGTTCGCCGCCGACGCCATGGCGTCGGGCAGGCTGCCCCACAGGTCGCGCCGGCCGTCGCCGTCGTAGTCCACCGCGTACTGCAGGAACACCGACGGCATGAACTGGACATGACCCATCGCGCCCGCCCATGAGCCTTCCATGCGGCGCGGACTGATCGCGCCTTCATCGATGATCTGCAGGGCGGCGACGAGCTGCTCGGTGAAGAAGGCGGAACGTCGTTCGTCGCAGGCCAGGGTCGCCAGCGAATCGAGTACCGGCATGCGGCCGAAGAAGGCGCCGTAATTGGTCTCCATTCCCCAGAAGGCAACCAGGTAGCGCGGCGGCACGCCGTATTCGCGGTAGACGCGCTCGAGCAGGTCACGATGCTCGTCCAGCAGCCTGCGGCCGCGCTCGACCCGCTGCTCGGTCACGCGGTTCTCGAAATAGTCGGCGAATGTGGCAACGAACTCGGGCTGGCCGCGATCGAGCTCGATCACGCGCTCCTGGCGCTCGATCCGGGCCAGGCTGCGATCGACCACCTCGGGAGAAATGCCGTGGCTCGCGGCCTTCTTGCCCAGGGCGCTCACGCAGGCGGAAAAGTCCGCCCCCGCATCGTCGGCATGCGCCACGCCGACACCCGCGAGCAGCGCGAAAGGGACAACGAATGACAGGACCGCCTTGTGCATATGTATCCCGCACCGGGTTCGCCGCACCAGATCCATCGCCCGGTCTTGCTTGCAGCATATAACGACTGTTCGGTGCGCGGAAGTGACGGATTTCCCGTTACCGAAAAGAAAACGGCACGCGACGGGCACGTGCCGAATGGTTGCCTTCCCGGCGGAGCCTTCCCGGCTCCTGTCTCTTCCGCCCTGCAATATCGCAATCTCCATGCCATGGCCGGACCGGGATCGGGGACAAAGTGTGACCTGTGTCGCGGAATCGAGCCGCGGACGGCGATCCCCGGGATCCCGGGCCGGATCCGCATTGCCGTGACTTCCATCGGACACCCCGCCGGCGACCGTGCCGGGCGGCTACGTACAAGCCCTTACGTGCAACTCCGAATTTTTCCTTCCCCGCTGCGGGACCAGACTCTCTGTTGCCGACAAGGCAAATGTGCAAGCGAAACGAAGAGGAGAATCATCATGTTCACGTTCAAGCACAACCGAACCCGCAGCGGCATCCTGTCCACGGCCATCGTGGCCGGCGCGCTCGGGCTGAGCCTGGCGAGCGGCAGCGCCCTCGCGATGGGCAGTCCCACCAGCCATGACGTCCGGGACATCGCGACCCGGGCCTCGCAGGGCACGGCGGTGACCGTGAAGGCGCGTGGTCCGGTCCCGACCGAACAGCCCGGAAACAAGGCCATCAGCACAAGCGATGCCGAGGACTACATCGGCGGACGGGTGGGCCCGCTGCCGCGGCCCGGCACGGCCCGGTGAGCCGTGCAAGCACCGGGTCGGCACAGGCCGGCCCGGAATGCGGGAGGCCGGTATCCACGGTGTGCAACGTCCGTCGATGCCGGCTTTTCATTCCGGCCCGTTGTTCCCGTCCCCGGGTCGCCGGTACCAGAACCACATGAATCGACGGCTTCGCATCACCGGCGGGCACAGGATCACCATCATGATCACCAGAAGGTGCTGTGCCGGCGAGAACCAGTACGCCTTGCGCGCCGAGGTCTGCACCCGTGGCTCGTCGATCACCACGAACCCGCGTCCATGCGCCCTGCCCCAGCGCCGCAATCGCCACGACAGGATCAGCTCGTCGCCCGCATAGTAACGCTCGTCGAAACCGCCGATCGCCTCGAACGCATCGCGGCGCACGAACACGAAACAGCCGGCCGCCACCGACAGGCGCCGCGCCATCGCATTCCACAACCGCAGACCCCAGCGGTAGACCCGATTCGGCAACTCCGGCATCGCGACCAGTGCGCCACCGCCGCAGGCACCGGTCCGGAGTTCCCTGTGGACCCTGTCCAGCAACTCGATATCCGGCCAGGTATCGGCATCAACGAACAGCAGCCATTCGCCGTCGGTGGCGGCGGCACCGGCATTGCGCACGCGGCTGATCCGGCGCTGGGGCTCGAACACCA
Organism: uncultured Ectothiorhodospiraceae bacterium; assembly: GCA_964478305.1. Taxonomy (GTDB): domain Bacteria; phylum Pseudomonadota; class Gammaproteobacteria; order XJ16; family Halofilaceae; genus Halofilum. Next base: position 64,966 of record CAYZHJ010000001.1, on the reverse strand, counting down.
CGCGCGCGCCGTGGGCACGGGCGATCTCGGCGGTCGCATCGGTGGAGGCATTGTCGACCACCACGATCTCGTGGTCCGTGCCGAGGGCGGCGAAGGCGGAGCGCAACCCTTCCAGCGTCCGCGGCAGTTCCCCGGCCTCGTCACGGGCCGGGATGATCACGCTCAGGCGTGCCATCGAACGGGCCCGGCATGCGGGGCCGTGACCGCCGGCGGCTGCATCAGCCCCACACGCGTTCGGCGACGTCGCAGACCAGGCGCAGCTTCGCCGCCTGCTCGTCCACGCTCAGCCGATTGCCGACCACCGAGGTGCCGAAGCCGCACTGCGGGCTGATCGCCAGGCGCTCGCGATCGACGCAACGACTCGCCTCGTCGATGCGCGCGACCAGCTCGTCGGCGTCCTCCAGTCGGCCGTGCTTGCTCGACACCAGGCCCAGCACCACCATCTTGTCGACCGGGACGTTCTTCAGCGGCTCGAAACCGCCGGAACGCTCGTCGTCGTACTCGAGCAGCAGCCGGTCGGCGTTGCTGCCGCGGAAGATCGGCTCGGCGATCGGATCGTAGTCGCCCGCCACCAGCCAGCGGCTGCCCTGGTTGCCACGACACAGGTGCAGGCCGAAGGTCACGCCCTCGATCGGCGCCATCACGAGGTTGTCGAGCGCGACGCCGAAGTCGAGCCACTCGTTCACGCTCCAGCCACGCTGTTCGTAGAAGGCGCGCGTCTCCGGATCGATCAGCAGCGGATAGTGCGGCGCGTCGAGCTGGATGTAGCGGGCGCCGTATTCGGCCAGTTCCTCGACCTCCTCGCGCAGGATGCGGGCCACGTCCTCGAGGAATTCCTTCAACGAGCCGTAGGCGTCGGTCGAATGCTCCGGCGACCAGAAGTTGCCGAACAGGCCCGGACTCGGCAGCGTCACCTTGGGTATCGCACGGGTGCGGGCACGCAGGTAGACGAACTCCTCGGCCGACAGCGAGCGGCGGCGGCGCAGTCTCCCCGTTACCGACAGGTCCGGACGTTCCTTCTGCAGGTCGCCGACCTCGGCATCGCCGTGCCAGTCGCCCCAGAGGAAGGCGTCCAGATCCCAGTCGCCGAAGCCCTCGACCGCCTGCACGAGCTGGCTCTGGAACGAGACCCGGCGCATCTCGCCGTCGGTCAGAACGGGCAGGCCGGCGGCCTCCTGCAACGCGATCGCGCTGTCCACCGCGCGGTCCTCGACCCGCTTGAACGCGACCCGGTCCAGCGTCCCGGATCGCAATCGTTCCTGTGCTTCCAGCAGCCAGCCCGGCCGCAGCAGGCTGCCGACCGTGTCGGCATGTGCATCGATCATCGCGCGGCCTCCGTCGAATTTGCGGACATTCACTGTAACGCCAACGGACGTGTTCACGCAGCGCAATCGCTGCACGATACCCTCACCCTGTCCCTCTCCCCGGGCGGGAGAGGGAACCCTTCGCTTGATGCAGCACTGTCTTCAGCCCCTTTCCCTTCGGGAGAGGGGTTGGGGTGAGGGCTGCGAGCGAAGCGAGCCGGTGTCGGCAGGCATGCGGCAAAACATCCGGTGGCAGCAGACCTGACCGCGAACCCGTTACACTGTCCCCCATGGCCAGCACGAACGAAACGCGCATGCGGGTGGGCCTGTTCGCCACCTGCCTGGTGGACTTCTTCCGCCCGCAGGTGGGATTCGCCACCGCGAAACTGCTCGAGGACGCCGGCTGCGAGGTGGTCGTGCCGGAGCAGACCTGCTGCGGACAGCCGGCCTACAACGCCGGCCGCCGCAAGGATGCCGCCGCCCTGGCGCGCCGGGTCATCGATGCCTTTGCCGGTGTCGACTACATGGTCGTACCCAGTGGCTCCTGCGCCGCCACCGTGCGCCGGCACTATCCGCGCCTGTTCGACGACGAGCCGGCCTATCACGCCGCCGCCGAGGATCTCGCCGGACGTACCCGGGAACTGACCGCGTTCCTCGACGAGGTGTGCGGCTACCGGCCCGAAGGCATCGCCTGGCCCGCGACGATGACCTACCACGATGCCTGCTCGGGCCTGCGCGAACTGCACATCCGCGAGCAGCCGCGGCGACTGCTGAAATCGATCGAGGGACTGACCCTGTCGGAGTCCGAGGGCTGCACCGACTGCTGCGGCTTCGGCGGCACCTTCTGCGTCAAGTACCCGGAGATCTCGACCCGCATGGTCGACGACAAGTGCCGCGGACTGGCCGGGTCCGGCGCCGACACCGTGCTGTCCGGCGACCTCGGCTGCCTGCTCAACATCGCCGGCCGGCTGTCACGCACCGGCAGCCCGATCCGGGCGCGCCACGTCGCCGAGGTGCTCGCCGGCATGACCGACACACCGGCGATCGGCGAGGACGGAGGCAGCTGATGGAAGTCACCAGCGGCGATTTCAAGCGCGCCGCGCGCGAGGCGCTGATCAACGAACGCCTGCAGCGCGCGCTCGGCAACGTCAGCCGCGGCTTCCCCGACCGGCGGGCACGCGCGATCGACGCCCTGCCGGAGTACGCGGCCATCAGCGACCACGTGACCGCCATGCGCGATCACGTGATCGCCCATCTCGATACCTACCTCGAGGCATTCGAGGCGCGCGTGACCGAAAGCGGCGGCCGGGTGCACTGGGCCGCCGACGCCGCCGAGGCCTGCGCCGCGGTCACGGACATCTGCCGCCGGGTCGGGGCACGCACCGTCGCCAAGGGCAAGTCGATGGCGACCGAGGAGATCGGCCTCAACGAGCACCTCGCGAACGCCGGCTTCGAGCCGATCGAGACCGATCTCGGCGAGTACATCCTGCAGCTCCGCGGCGACCGCCCGAGCCACATCATCGCGCCGGCGATCCATCTCATGCGCGGCGAGGTCAACGAGGCCTTCGCGGCGCACCACGATGCCGCCATGCGCGCCGACAGCGACGATCCGGAGGCGCTGCAGGCCGAGGCACGGCGGGTGCTGCGGCAGCAGTTCCTGGCGGCCGACGTCGGTATCACCGGATCCAACGTGCTGATCGCGGAAACCGGCAGCACCTGCACGGTCACCAACGAGGGCAACGGCGACCTGGTGCAGTGCCTGCCGCGCGTGCACGTCGTCGTCGCCGGCATCGACAAGGTGCTGCCGACGCTGGACGACGCCAGCGCGCTGCTGCGGCTGCTGGCGCGTTCCGCCACCGGCCAGGACATCACCGTCTACACCACCTTCGCCACCGGCCCGAAACGCCCCGACGATGCCGGCGGACCGGAGGAATTCCACGTCGTGCTGCTCGACAACGGCCGCTCCGACATGGTCGGCGGGCCGCTGCAGTCGATGCTGCGCTGCATCCGCTGCGGCGCCTGCATGAACCACTGCCCGGTCTACGGTGCCGTCGGCGGCCATGCCTACGGCTGGGTCTACCCGGGGCCGATGGGCGCCGTGCTGACCCCGCAGATCGCCGGCCTGAAGGACACCGCCGACCTGCCGAATGCCTCGACCTTCTGCGGCCGCTGCGCCGAGGTCTGCCCCGTGCAGATCCCGTTGCCCGACCTGATGCGGCACTGGCGCGAGCGCGAATACGAGACCGGCCAGCAGCCGCAGTTCATGCGCTGGGGACTCACCACCTGGGCCCGCTTCGCCCGCCAGCCGACCGACTACCGGCGCATGATGCGACTCGCCGCGCGGGTGCTGCGGCTCGTGGCCCGCGGCCGCTCGCACCTGCGCCGGCTGCCCTTCGCCGGCGGCTGGACGCGCACGCGCGATCTGCCGCTGCCGGCCGCGCGTGGCTTCCTCGACCAGTGGCGGGAACGCGACCGATGAGCAGCCGCGAACGCATCCTCGGCAACATCCGCGCGCGCCTCGACCGGCCGGCCGAGGAAGCGGAAGCGGTCGAGGTGCGCCTGCAGACCCACCCGGGCGGCCCGATCCCCGCGCGCGCCGTCGGCGACCAGCGAGAACTGCGCGCGGAGTTCATCGAGCGGGCGCGGACGGCGGCGGCCGAGGTGATCGAGGTCGGCGACCCCGCCGGACTGCCGGCCATCGTGCGCAAACTGTGCGACGAGCACGGCTGGACGGCCGCCGCGGTCGCCGATGCCGAGCCTCTGCTCGACGAGCTCGACTGGGCGGCGGCCGGCGTCGACATCGCGCATCGCCCTGCCGGCAGCGAGGATCACGTCGGCATCAGCCTCGCCTTCTGCGGCGTGGCCGAGACCGGCACCGTGGTGCTGTGCTCCGGCGAGACCAGTGCGACGACCACGGCCTACCTGCCCGAGATCCACGTCGTGGTGCTCGACGACGGCCTGATCGTCGGCAGCTACGAGGAGTCCTGGCAGACCATCCGCGCCGCCATCGACATGCCGCGCGCGGTCAACTGGATCACCGGCCCGTCGCGCTCGGCCGACATCGAGCAGAGCCTGCAGCTCGGTGCCCACGGCCCGATGCGGCTGGTGATTGCCCTGGTATAGCCTCCGGCGTCGGCCCGACCTGCATCCGGTCCGGCACACCGCTTGATTCGTTCGCGGGCAGGAGCCCGCTTCCACGGTCCCTTGCTGACGCGTCCGGATAGCCGCAGAGGTGCGGCAACCGAAACAGCGCCTGCCCGCATGGCACCGCCTCCATCCGTCATGGCAGGCTGTCGGGGCAGGACGGAGGAGAACCGGGCCCATGTCCCGACGCACCGGCCGCGCGCGCATCGGCACTTCCGGCTACCAGTACCCGCACTGGAAGGGGCGCTTCTATCCGGCGGAGCTGCCCCGCAAGGCATGGTTCGACCATTACGCCGGCCATTTCGACACCGTCGAGATCAACAACACCTTCTACAACCTGCCGGCGCCCGCGACCTTCGAGAAGTGGCGGCAGGCGGCACCTCCCGGGTTCGAGTACGCGCTGAAGTTCAGCCGCTACGGCAGCCACATCAAGCGGCTCATGGAGCCGGCGGCCACCATCGGCCGCTTCCTCGAGGCCGCCGCCCCGCTGGGCGACCGCCTCGGTCCCATCCTGGTGCAGCTCCCGCCGGCCTGGCGCGCGCGCCCCGAACGCCTGGACGCCTTCCTGCAGACCACGCCGGGAGGCCACCGCTGGGCCTTCGAGTTCCGCGACCCGAGCTGGCTCGACGAGGAGGTCTGCGCGATCCTGGAGGCCCACGGCGCCGCCCTGTGCATCCACGACATGCTCGACCGGCATCCCCGGCGCCTGACCGCCGACTGGACGTATCTGCGCTTCCACGGCCGGCAGTACACCGGCAGCTACTCCAGCCAGTACCTCACGGCCGAGGCCGATCGCATCGCGGCCATGCTGCGCGACGGGCATGACGTGTACGCCTGTTTCAACAACGACGAGGACGCCCACGCCGCCCGCAACGCGCTCACCCTGAAGCGCCTTGTGCATAATCGCCTGTAAGTCGCTGATCGGGCAGACTTGCTGTTACAATCGCGCGCCGGGCGGCGACGCTATCCCCGCCCGAACGACGCCCTGCACCGGCGGGCGCGCGTGAACGCCGTTTCACAAGGAGAACAAGAACCTTGTCGTCGCGACGCAGTCACTGCCTGCTTGCCGCGTTCGTCCTGCCCCTGCTCGGCGCCTGCAGCACGTTCGGCCCCGCCGCCGACGGCACGGCCCGGAACGATGCCGCGGAGGAACGGCGAAGCGCCACCGTCGAGGCCACCGGCGACGGTTATCCCGGTCCGGCCCGCAATCCCCACGGTCAACTGATGCCGGCGCGACAGGCACCCTTCGGTCCGGCATCGATCACGGGACGTCCCAGCCATTCCACCGGGACAGCGGAAGCGCACAACGAGGACGACCTCTGGGCCCGGCTGCGCCACAACCTGCGGCTGCAGGAAGTCGAGCACGAGCGCGTCGAGGCCGAACTGCGCCGTTACCGCAACCGCCAGGGCTATTTCACCCTGATCGCGGACAACGGCGAGCCCTACCTGCATCACATCATCGACACGATCGAGGCGCGCGACCTGCCGGGCGAGCTGGCGGCCCTGGCCGCGGTCGAGAGCGCGTTCCAGCCATTCGGCTATTCGCACGGCCGGGCGAGCGGCATCTGGCAGTTCATCCCGGGCACGGGCCGGCGCTACGGGCTGGCGCAGAACTGGTGGTACGACGGCCGCCGCGACATCCTCGAGAGCACCCGCGCCGCGCTCGACTACCTGGAATACCTGCACGACTATTTCGACGGTGACTGGCTGCTGGCCATGGCCGCGTACAACGCGGGCGAGGGCACGGTCCGCTACGCCATGCGGCGCAACGAGCGCCGCGACCGCCCGACCGACTACTGGCATCTCGACCTGCCCGCCCAGACCATGGCCTACGTGCCGCGCATCCTGGCGGTGAGCAAGGTGCTGGCGGCACCCGACCACCACGGCATCGCGCTGCGCGAGATCCCGAACCGGCCGGCGTTCGAGGCGGTCGAGCTCGACGGCCAGATCGATCTCGCCCGGGCCGCGGAACTGGCCGACCTGCCGGTGCGCACCATCTACCGCTACAACCCGGCGCTGAACCGCTGGGCCACGCCGCCCGACGGCCCGCACCGGCTGCTGCTGCCCGCCGACCGGGCGCAGGACTTCCGCACCAGGCTGGCCGGGCTCGATCCCGCCGAGCGGGTGCGCTGGACGCGTCACCGGGTACGGAGCGGCGAGACGCTGATCGACATCGCGCAGCGCTACAACACCACGGTCGACGCCCTGCAGCGGATCAACCGGATCAACGGCTCGATCATCCGCGCCGGCGAGCACCTGCTGGTCGCGACCGCGAGCAACCCGGAATCCGCCTACACGCTCAGCCAGCGCAATCGCCTGCACGCGACCCAGTCGCTGGGCGAACCCGGCCGCGAGCGCATCGACTACCGTGTGCAGCCGGGCGATTCGCTGTGGGAAATCGCGCAGCAGCACGGCGTGTCCGTGCGCAAGCTGGCGTCCTGGAACGGCATGGCCCCGGCCGATACGCTGCGGCCCGGCCAGACGCTGGCGATCTGGGTGGATGGCGAAACCACGGTATCCCGGGCGCGGCCGGAGAACCGCATCCAGCGCGTGCGCTACACCGTGCGCCCCGGCGACTCGCTCTACACCATCGGCCGCCGGTTCAATGTCCATTTCGCGGAGATCGCGCGCTGGAACGGCATCGACTCGGGCCAGTACCTGCAACCGGGCCAGCAGCTCACGCTGCGGGTCGACGTCACCGAGCAGGCCGGGGCCCGCTGAGCCCCGGCCTGATTGAATCGCCCGGCAGCCGTACCCATCCCCTCGAGGTCCCGGATTTTCACCACTCGGGTATCATGGATGTTGACCGGGGCCGCTGGACGGCCGCAACGACGCGTTGAACGCGAACGATGAGCCAGCAGCCGAGCACCAATCAGTTCGTGTCAATGAGCCTGTCCGGCGAGGTGAGCACCAAGGCCAGTGCCACCCGCCGCAGCTTCCATCGCCGCCTGCGCGCGAACGTGAAGGACGTGCTCGCGCGCCACGGGCTGGAAGGGCGCATCCGTGACCGCCGCGACCGCATCGACATCGAGGGCCTCGATGAATCGGCGTGCGAACCCCTGTCCCGGGTCTTCGGCATCCAGGCGGTACGCACGGTGCATTCGCTGCCCTGGCAGGGACTCGACGACATCGTCGCCGCCGGCGAGTGGCTGTACCACGATGCGGTGCCGGGCCGGCGCTTCGCCGTGCGCCCGCGCCGGGTGGGACCGCGCCACCAGATCGGCATCAGCTGCGAGGAACTCGCCCGCCGGCTCGGACAGAAGCTGGTCGAGGCCGGCGGCCGGGTGGACCTGGACGCGCCGGAAGTGCCGGTGCACGTGGAGGTGCGCCCGAACGACGTGCTGTTCTTCCACGACTCGATCCCCGGCCCCGGCGGGCTGCCGATCGGCGTGGAGGGACGGGCGCTGGCCCTGATCTCCGGCGGCTTCGATTCCGCCGTGGCCGCCTGGCAGATGCTGCGCCGCGGCGTGGAGCTGGACTTCCTGCTGTTCAACCTCGCCGGCTGGCCGCAGGAACAGGCCGTCCGGCAGGTCCTGCACCGGCTCGACGAGGACTGGATGGGCGGCGCGAAGTCGCAGCTGTACATCGTCGATTTCCGCCCGGTGGTCGCGGAGCTGCGCCAGCGTGTTCGCAGCCGCTACTGGCAGGTGCTTCTGAAGCGCCTGATGATGCGGGCCGCCGACGAGATCGCCTCCGCCAGCGGCAGCGAGGCGCTGGTCACGGGCGAGGCCATCGGCCAGGTTTCCTCGCAGACCCTGACCAACCTGGGGGCGATCACCGCGCATGTCGCGACGCCGGTACTGCGGCCGCTGCTGGGCCAGAACAAGCACGAGATCGTGGAACTGGCCCGGCACATCGGCACGGCCGGCATCAGCGGCGGAGTGGAGGAGTTCTGCGCCCTGGACGGCGCCTCCCCGGCCACACGCGTGCGCATCGCCGACCTGGACCGGGAGGAGGAACGGCTCGGGCGGACACTGGTGGAAACGCTGGCACGGCGCTACCGGACGGTGCCGCACAGCGCCTTCGGCGATGCGCTGGAGGAAACGCCGGAGCTCGAGCGGGTACCGGATCACGTCGCGGTCATCGATCTGCGCAGCCAGGCCGAGTTCGAGGAATGGTGCTGGCCGCACGCCATCCACCTGGAGTTCGACAAGGCGATGGAGCACGCCGGCCGGCTGCCGCGCGAGCGGGCCTACCTGTTCTACTGCGAAGTGGGCCTGAAGAGCGCCTATCTCGCCGAGATGATGCGGCAGTCCGGCTACGAGGCCTGGAGCTTCCGCGGCGGTGTCGGGCCGCTGCGGGAACACGCCCGCCGCACCAGGGCCCACGAGCGGCTGTGCGCCTGAGCGCCCGTCCCGGCCGGAATCGCCGACCATGCAGCGGGTAGCCGTCGGCTCGACCAATCCCGCCAAGATCAAGGCGGTACGCCGGGCGTTCGACGAGCTGTATCGCGCCGACTTCGAACTCTGCCCGGTGGAGACCGACGGCGGCGACGCCCAGCCCTGGGGCGAGGATGCCACCCGCCACGGCGCAATCCAGCGGGCCCGCCATGCCCTCGCCGCGGAAGACACTGACTGGGGCATCGGCCTGGAAGGCGGCATGGTCCGTGACGACGGCGGCATCCTGGTCACGAGCTGGATCGCCGCCTGTCACACGGATGGCGGCCTCGGCCTCGCCCGCACCGCGAGCTTCTACCTGCCCGGCGAGATCACCGAACTCGTCCTCGCCGACCACGAACTCGCCGACGCCTGGCAACAGGCGCGCGGCATCGAGCACATCGGCCGCAACGGCGGCACCGTCGGCCTTCTCACCCACGGCCGCATCGACCGCGCCCGCCTCTACGGCGAAGCCGTCGTCCTCGCCGTCGCGCAGGCGCAAGAAAAACAGGAGTCCCCATCCATCAGGATGACGTAGGCCTGTTGCCATGAGGCCGCTCGCTTCCTCCGCCCGACCGGTTACGATAACCGCTCCCGGGACACATCGGAGCCGGCCATGACCCAGGCCACCCTCGACCACCTCGTGGTCGCCGCCGCGCGGCTGGAGGACGGCGTGCGCCACGTCGCCGACGCCCTCGGCATCGAGCCGGTCCCGGGCGGCCGGCACGACCACCTCAATACCCACAACGCCCTGCTGCGACTCGGCGATGCGACCTATGTCGAGATCATCGCGATCGACCCGGATGCGGGTCCGCCGGATGCCCCGCGCTGGTTCGATCTCGACGGCGAGGCCACACGGGCGACGCTCGCCGAGGGCCCGCGCCTGCTCACCTGGGTCGCGCGCTGCGACGATCTCGAGGCGGTGACCCGAACGGCCCCCTGGGATACCGGTCCGATCCGCCGCATGCGCCGCGGCACCATGACCTGGCGCATCGCCTTCCCCGAGAACGGCCACCTCAACGAGGGCGGCCTGCTGCCGCCGCTGATCGAATGGGACGAGGGCACGGTTCATCCGGCCGGCAGGATGCCCGAGGCCGGCTGCAGCCTGGCCGCGTTCGGCGGTTTCCATCCCGATCCCGAAGCGGTCCGGGAACAGCTCGCCACGATCGGCCTCGACAACGCCCTTGACCTCCGGCAAGACGATCACATCCACCTGGAGGCCGAGATCGACACCCCTGCCGGACACCGCACCCTCACCTGATGTCCGCAAGCAACACCGCGAGCAAACCCCACCGTTCCGAGTAGGCCGACGTTCGCGACAGCGAATGCCGGCATCCCGAACCCGATGGATTCTCCAGGCCCCGATTCGCGGGCAAGCCCACTCCAACAAGGCCGGCCGGCGATTTCGAGAATATTCTTGAAACGGCCTCGCCCGCGAACGAACCGGACACGGACGCCACCCCACCGCCATGGCCTATAATCGACCCCTCGAACCGGCCCGGGAGGTACCGCGGCCATGAACCTGCGCACACCCCTGCTGCTGCTGCTGGCCGCCGCCGCGATCGGCGCGGCGGCGCTGACGGCGTTGCACGGCGACGAGCCGCTCGACGAGCGCGTCGTCCGCATCGAGACCGAAAGGACCTTCCCCGACCTCGCCGGCGAGCTGGCGCAGTATCCGCCGGCGGTCCGCCTCGTGATGCTCGACTACGCCGACGACGAGGAACTGGTCCTCAACGCCCGCCTCGCGCTGCTGCGCCACCCGGGCAAGACGCCGCGGCTGCTGGCGCTGTACGGTCCCGGCGACGCCTTCCGCGAGATCCTGCGCCGCCACGGCCCCGCCATCGTTCCGCCGGTGCACTACTTCCTCGAGCACGACCTGCCGAGCCTGCGCCTGTACTCACTGCTCGCCGAACCGCCGGCGGAAGCGGGTGACGACACACCCGACGAACTGCGGACCGTCGCCGACAGCGGCGACCTCGAACCGATCCCGCCCGCCGTTCGCGGCTGGTATGCCATCGCCTTCATCCGCGAGGAAGGCCACGACTTCCTCGGCCAGTTCGTCACCGGCGACACCGGCGAGGTGCACTGGATCCAGACCGAGCGCTTCGCCACCGGCGCCAAGCGCCTGTTCACCAGCGGCCTGACCACGCTGGAGATGAAATGGCGCCGCGGCGACGACATCGAGGCCGGGGACTACGGCTGGGCGGCCGTCGACGTGATGATCCCGGTGGTCGCCTTCAAGCTGGCCCGCGCCGGCAAGCTCGCCGGCCACTCGGCCCGCTCCGCCACCACCAGCGCCCGGCTGGCGAAGGCCGGCGCCGGGACCGCCCGCGTCGGCAGGACCCTGGCCCTCGCCACCAGTGCCGCCGGTATCGGCTACATCGCCATGAACCCGGGCGTGCTGAACAGCATCGGCGGCGAGATCGCCGCTGCCGTCGGCCTGCCCGCCTGGGCAGTCAACGCCACCCTCTGGTTCGTGCTGCTGCTGCCACTGCTGATCCTGCTGCACCTCGGTCATCGCTGGCTGCTGCGTCCCGTCGCCCGCCTGCTGACAGGCCTCGTCGCAATCCTGACGTGGCTCCGATCCAGGCTGCACTCCGAACGCGGGCCCGCCCCCGCCGACAAGACGATGTAGCAGCGGCGTCAGCCGCGAACGAACCGGCCACGGCCTGTCCGGGAACCCCGAAGCGCCTGGCCGATTCGGCCCGGATCCGGCCTTTCCGCCACCGGCAGGGCCGGCCCGCCGCCGCTAGAGTCCGCGCTCGATCAGCAGGGGCGGCGCACGGGGCGCCGCCCTCGAATCGAGCGAGGATTTCAACGTGGAACAACGGGAACTCACGGCGACCGTCCATCCGGTCGTCATCATCGGCGCCGGTCCGTTCGGCCTGGCCATCGCCCACGAGCTGCAGCGTCGCGGCCTGTCCGTGCCGGTGCTCGACGCCGCCGAGCGGGTGGCCGCGCCCTGGCGCAGGCGGCATCCGCAATTGCGACTCAACACCCACCGGCGGCTGTCCCGGCTGCCGGGACTGAAGATGCCCGCGAGCGCCGGGGCCTTCCCGTCGCGCGATGACGTGGTGCGTTACCTGGAGGCCTACGAGTACCGTATCGAGCGCCCGATCGAATACAACACCCGCGTCACGCGCATCGAGCCCGACGGCGACCACTGGCGGCTGGACACGTCCCGGGGTCCGGTCCGGGCCGAAGAGGTCATCGTCGCGACCGGGCGCGAACGCGTGCCCGACATCCCGGACTGGCCGGGGCGGGACGGCTACACCGGCGCCCTGCTCAGCGCCGCCGAGCTCGGCGACATCCGCCGCTATGCCGGCAAGCACGTGCTCGTGGTCGGCGCCGGCACCTCGGGCTCGGACGTGCTCAACCACCTGATCGGGGTCGAGACCGCCGAGCTGTGGGTCTCCGTGCGCCGCGGTCCGTCCGTGCTGCCGACCCGGCTCGCGGGCGTTCCGATCCAGTTGCTGTCACCGCTGATGGCGCCGCTGCCGCCGCGGCTGCTCGATGCGATGCTCACGGCCACCGAGCGGCTCGCCTTCGGCGACCTGGAACGCCACGGCCTGACACGGCATCCCGACGGGGCGGCGACGCGGCTCGTGCGCGAAGGCGTCGGCCCGGCGTTCGACCTCGGTTTCGTGGCCGCGCTGAAACGGGGCCGGATCCGCGTGGTCCCGGCCGTGCGCGCCTTCCGCGGCAACCGGGTGATACTGGACGCCGGCAACGCCCTGTCACCGGATGTCGTCATCTGCGCCACCGGCTACCGCCCGGGCCTGGAATCCATGGTCGGCCACCTGGGTGTGCTCGACGAGCACGGCGTCCCGCGAACGCTGGATGCGGCCGGCAGCAGTCCGCTGCCGGGCCTGCGCTTTGCCGGCATGACGCCGAGACTGATCGGGCAGTTCGTTGCTGCCGGCCGGGAGGCGCGGGCCATCGCCCGCGCGCTGACGCGGCGGCCGCGCACACGCCGGGCGAAGGCACAGGCCGCTGGTGCCACCCATGGTGGGGCAACATCGATACTGGCGGAGTCCGGGTCCACGACGTCCTGACAAGGCCCGGGCGAGGATCGGGGGCCGGGCTTCGGCCCGGCAACCCGGCTCAGGACGCGGGCCGTTCCCGCTGCCCGGGAGCGTCCGCAGCGACGATCCCGATCCGCCCGAATCGTTGCCGGTACCGCGCCGGCGTGACCCCCGTCATGCGCTTGAACAGGCGCCGGAACGAGGCGACGTCCTGGTAGCCCACCGATTCCGCGATCTCCTCGATCGGGACACCGGTCGTCTCCAGCAGCTGCTTGGCCTCTTCCACCCGCATTGTCTGCACGTACTCGATGGGCGTGTAACCGGTCGCCGCGCAAAAGCGCCGCTTGAAGGTGCGCTCGGCCAGGCCCGATTGCGCGAGCATGCCGCTGACCGGATTCGGGTCGGTGTAGTGCCAGGCGATCCACGCCTGGCAGCGGTCGATGGCGGCGTCGCCGTGTCCCGTCGGCCGGATCATGCTGGTGTAGGGAAGCTGCCCGTCGCTGCGATCGCCGAACAGGAACACCTTGGCGATGCGCACCGCTTCCGCACGCCCGCAGAAGCGCGCGATCAGGTAGAGAACGAGGTCGGCCCAGGCCGCGTAGCCGCCACTGGTCACCACGCGGTGCGCGGGGCCGGCCGGCACCAGCAGCCGCTCCGGGTGAAGTTGAACGGCCGGATACCAGGCATCGAACAGGGGGCGCACGCTCCAGTGCGTGGTCGCCGGCAGCCCGTCGAGCAGCCCCGCCTCGGCCAGCAGCACCGAGCCGGTACACACGGAACCGATCACCGCCTCGCGCCCATGCTGCGCCCGCAGCCAGGCCACCGTCGCCGGCCAGCGTCCGTGCGGATCGATGCCCGGATCGAGCGCCAGGTCGGTGACGAGCACCACATCGGGCCGTGTTTCGGCGTACGTCGCCTGCGGCGTGATGGACACGCCCTGCTGGATCACGACCGGCTCGCGCGACTCCGCCACGAACAGCGGCCGTATCCGCCGGACCGGGTTCGCCTCCCCCGTCAGCGCCTCCCACGCGCCGCCGACGGCCGCGAACACCTCGGACATGCCGTAGAGCACCGAGGCCGTCGCCTCCGGCACCAGCACCAGCGCCACCGTAACCGGTTCCCGTTCCGTCTTCCTGCCCATGCGTCGCCGTTGCCGCGAGGGGATCGCCCGATCGGCCGTGGAGACAAGATAGTCCTTTCCGCGGAGGAACTCACGCGACGGATATCCCGGTGCACGGTGCCCCTCCCGGCCACGGTTTGCATATTTGCAAGCGGAAAATACACGTATCGCCATTCAATTTTCATAAGTGCAAGTAGTAGGGTGTTCACCAGCGACACGGGAGGTATCGATCATGGCATTCCACACACCGAATCCCGTCCTGAGGGCGGTCGAGAGGCGCAACGAACAGGTGCGGGCCGCGTTCTTCTCGCACCTGTTCCGTGTACTGTGGCAGCAGTTCGCACGCGGCTCCGGGTACGTGCCGCGGACCCCGGTCCGCACGGACTCGCCTTGCCCGGCCGGCAATCCATGACCGGGGACGTGAAGCGAAGCCCGGCCCGCCGTGGACGATCTCAAGGGGCCGTGCCGAGCCCGAACCGGTCCTCGAATTCCTCCACGATCGCCCGCAGTCGCGGGTCCAGCAGCGCCCGCGCGGGCTCCGCGATCTTCTCCGGCACGCCGCCGTAATGCGCCTGCGCGATACCGCCGGCAATGCACGCCATCGTGTCCGCATCGCCGCCCAGCGAGATCGCGTTGCGGATCGCGCCCTCGTAGTCCTCCGACTCCAGGAACGCGATGATCGACTCCGGCACCGAGCCCTGGCAGGAAACGTCGAACCGGTAGTGCGGCCGGATCTCGTCGAGCGTCCGTTCCAGGTCGTAGCCGAACAGCTCGACGAGGCGCGCACGGATCTCCGGCTTTTCCCGTCCCTGGCGGGCCAGGAAGATCGCCGCCGCCGTCGCCTGCGCCCCGCGGATGCCCTCGGGATGGTCGTGGCTCACCGCCGCGCTGCGGTGCGCCTCCTCCAGCACCTCGTCCAGTGATTCGCCGGCGAATCCCACCGGGCTCACCCGCATGGCCGCGCCATTGCCGTAGCTGTTGTACGGCGCCCGGTCCCGCGCCGCCGCCCAGTGAAGGAACGTCCCGCCGAAGCCCGCATCCGGCCAGGCATGGAAGTAATCATGGAAGTGGTCGACGTAGTCGCCGCCGTGCAGCAGCCTGTCGGCCACCGCCACCGTCAGCACGGTATCGTCGGTAAAGCGGCAGGCGCGATGGAACAGCTCGAAATCCCGCGTCTTCGTCCCCGCGCCCTCGTGCACCGAACCGATGATGTCGCCCGCAATCGCGCCGAGCATGCCATCCCCCCAAGGCCGATTCGTGCCGGAACATCCGACCCCTTCGCCCATGGTCCAGGGAAGGTCTGATCAAAGGTCATCCCGGCCTTGATCAGACCTTCCCTGGAATCGAATCCGGGTTTGGCGGGTTGGCCGACCGGAGAGTCCGGCAATCCGCCTGCGCACCCGGGAACGTCTATAATCATCAATGCACGACTGCAATACGGCAACAACCCCCGGGATTCCCCTGCCCGACACGAAAGGTCACGGCGGGGATGAATCCCGGACCCATCGAGGCAATCCCATGGCCAAGGGCTTCGGCGACGAGGACGACGTCCACGAGCAGATCGAGAGCACCATCAACGACGAGGTGCAACGGGCCCGCAGCGCGCTGCCGCAGGGCGAGAGCCCGGGCCACTGCGAGGAATGCGGCGCCCCGATCCCCGAAGCGCGGCGCAGGGCCCTGCCGGGCGTGCGCCTGTGCATTGCCTGTCAGGAGGAACACGACCGCGAGCAGGGTCCCGCGAGCGGCTACAACCGCCGCGGCAGCAAGGACAGCCAGCTCCGCTGACCCTTCCTGCCTTCGCACGCGTCCCCTGCATCCGCCTCGCGTCCCCGCATCCCGGCGGATCCGGCGGTTCTATGAGCGTTACCGCACATACAACCGCGGTGCGGGCCGCCATGATTTCGCGTGCAGGGAAGCTGGACAACGCTCATGGTTATTGGTCCGCCACCGCCTCCTTCCTCCCCCTTGGTGGCGGACATTTTTTTGCCCGCCTGCCGCCACCGGTTGCACCGCCGGGAAACGCCGCCGGTACCGGCGCCCAGCGACCGCTCCGTGAGCTCGCACGGCCTCAGCGCCGTTTTGCAACCGCTTCGGCCAGCACGCACAGCAGCTCGAACATCATGGTCGCACCGGTAAGCGCCGTGATGCCGCTGGAGTCGAACGGCGGCGACACCTCCATGACATCGGCGCCGACCAGGTTCAGACCGCGCAGGCCGCGGATCATGCGCTGGGCCTCGGGGGTCGTGAAACCGCCGACCTCGGGCGTGCCCGTCCCGGGCGCGTACACCGGATCGAGCGCATCAATGTCGAACGTGACGTAGGTCGGCGCATCGCCGACCACACGGCGGATTTCGCTGACGACCTTGTCCGGACCCAGCTCGAAGTATTCCTCGATTTCGAGCACGCGGATGCCCTGCTCGTGCGCCCAGTCGAGATCGTTGACGCTGTACAGCGAACCGCGGATGCCGACCTGGATGATCCGCTTCGGATCGAGCAGGCCCTCCTCGATCGCGCGCCGGAACGGCGTGCCGTGGGTATAGGGGTTGTCGCCGAAGTAGGTGTCGTTCGTGTCCGAGTGCGAATCGAACTGCACCATCGCCATCGGCTCGCTGCCGGCGAGGCCGCGCAGGATCGGCAGCGTGCCGAGATGATCGCCGCCGGCGGTCAGCGGCGCCGCGCCCGCCTCGTGCACGCGCCGGTAGAAACTCGTCGCCCGCTCGAGGGTGTCGCGGATGTCGATCGGATTGACCGGCACGTCACCGAGATCGGCGATGCGGCAGAGATCGTAGGGTGCGATCCGGCTCGCCTGATGCACCAGGCGCATCAGGGTCGACTGGCTGCGGACCTCGCGCGGCCCGTGCCGCTGTCCGACCCGGTTGGTCGAACCGCTGTCCCAGGGCAGGCCGACCAGTGCGATGTCGACTTCCGACGGATCCTCGATCTGCGGCAGGCGCATGAAGGTGGAACGCCCGGCAAAGCGCGGCACTTCGCTGCCGCTGAGCGGCCGGAAGAATGAATCGTCGTATGCCATCTGTTTCTCCGATGAATTCGTGATCGCCTCGGGACACCCCTTACGGCATTACGCTGCCGCCGTTCACCCCGAACGTCTGACCCGTGATGAAGGTCGCCTTCGGCCCGGCCAGGAACACCGCCATGCCGGCGATCTCCTCGGGACGGCCGATGCGCCCGAGCGGGATGTCTCCTTCCTTCTCGCGCTGCTCCTCGCTCATGACGTCGGCCCCGAGCATGTCGGTATCGACGGGACCGGGGGCGATCGCATTGACGAGGATGTCGGGGGCGAACTCGAGCGCCCAGGTTCGTGTCATCGCGCCGACCCCGGCCTTCGAGGCGCAGTAGGCGGTATTGCGCTCACGGCCGAGATGGCCGAGGTCGGAGCCGATGTTGATCACGCGGCCACCGGATCCCTGCGCAACCATGTGCCGGATGGCCTCGCGCCCGACCACGAAGGTGCCGCGCAGGTTCACGCCGAGAACACGGTCGAATTCCTCCGCCGAGGTCTCGAGCAGGGGCTTTTCCTGCAGGACGCCGGCGTTGTTGACCACCACGTCGAGTCCGCCCATGCCCTCGGCGGCGCGCTCGACCAGTGCAACCGCGTCTGCCTCGCTCGACACGTCGGCCGCCAGCGCAAGGGCGGACGAATCGTGGACCTGCAGCGCCGCGAGCGCAGCATTTGCCGACTCCCGGCTGCCGTGATACCCGAACACGACCCGCGCGCCGTCGGCCGCGAGCGCTTCGGCGATCGCACGGCCGATGCCGCGGGACCCGCCCGTCACCAGGGCACGGATGCCCTCCAGCGTGCCGCTCATGCCATTACCTCCCCCCGGTCGACCGGGATTGCCTGGCCGGTCACGTTTGCCGCGGCATCGGACGCCAGGTACAGGTACATGCCCGCCACGTCATCGGGCTCCATGAGGCCTGCCAGCGACTGCCCCGCCGCCACTTCCGCGGTCATCTCGCCCTCGCTCACGCCTTTCTCCTGGGCCATCACGGCGAGCGAGCGCAGCGACGCCTCGGTGCGCACCCAGCCCGGACAGATCCCGTTGACGCGGATCCCGCGCGGGCCGAGCTCGAGCGACAGAGCGCGTACCAGCCCGATCAGGGCATGTTTCGAGGCCACGTAGGCGGAGAACCCGGGCACCGCCGTGCGGCCCCAGATCGAGGAGGTGATCAGGATGCGGCCACCGGCACCCATCTTCTGCACGGCGGCCCGGGTCACCCACCAGGTACCCAGGACGTTGACATCGATGATGCGCCGGAAAGCGTCGTCCACCGCGTCGTGTCCGTCACTCACCGGAGTGGGCAATTCGATCCCGGCGTTGTTGACCAGGATGTCGAGCGGTGCCAGGCCCTCGATGGCGGCCTGCACCGCCGCGTGGTCTGCAATGTCGCAGCGTTGCGCGTGCACCTTGCGGCCTGCCTCCTCGCCGATCTTCCGTGCCGCCTGGTCAACGGAGGCATCCTCTGCGAGGATCGCGACACGGGCACCCGCCAATGCAAACGCGCGGGCAACGGCGTAGCCGATGCCGCGGCTGGCACCGGTCACGAGGACGGTTTCGCCACTGAAGTCGAACGTCGCGCTCACGGAGTCAACTCCCGACGCACGGCGGCGGCCATTTCGTGCCGGTATTGTTCGACGACAAGAGCGCCCTTCTCCGCGGATGCACCGGCTGCGGAAGTCAGCGAACCGGTCTTCGGCACCCAGTCGGGATTCGCCGGCCAGACATCGTAGGGAGGCGCATTCATGGGCGCGTTGTCCGGAATGCGATCGGTGCGCACGAACTCCGGATGGAAATGCATCATCAGCGAAGTCTCGAGCACGGCCGCATGCTCGAGCTCGATGCCGGGATAGCCCTCGGGGAAGACCCGGCCCAGCGTATCCTCGTCGAGGAACTCCCAGTGTTGCAGGCACATCACGCGCAGGCCGGTGTGGCCGACCTCGCGCATCGCCAGGTCGATACCCTCGTTGAGAAACCACAGGTTCTCGAAGTGACCGTCGAGGACGCAGACGCGGCGCACGCCATGGCGCACGAGCTCGCGAATCACGTCGCGCACCACCGCGCTCAGGGTGGCCCCGTCGAGTCCGCAACTGCCGGGGAAGGCCGGTCCGCCGCCGGAGCGCGGCATCGACTTGTAACCGTAGTTGACCGCGGGCGCGACGATACCGTCCACCTCCTCGGCCACGATCCCGGCGATCGCGGTCGGCAGCATGTGGTCGACGCCCATCGGCAGATGCGGACCGTGCTGCTCGAGCATGCCGGTCGGCAGGAACACGACCGGTTCACGCTCGAGATGCCCGGCGAACTCCGGCCAGGTCATTTCCGCCATCATGCGGGTTGTCCGGTTCATGCCTGCTGCCCCCCTGGTTCGGTTTTCCGTGTCATCACGACTTCCTGTCGCCGATCTCAATGGCCGGAATCATCGCCACCCTGCTCGCGCATGAGCTTGAGGATGTGGCGTTCCAGGTCGCCGTACCCCTCGGCCGCGATCAGTTCCTCCTTCTGCCCGATGCGCCGTCCCTGCTTGAACGTCGGAATGATTTCCTCGTGAATCGTGCCCGGATGACGCGACATGAATTCGATGCGATCCGCGAGAAAGATTGCCTCCTCGATATCGTGCGTGACCATGAGCACGGTCGTGCTGGCCGCCTCGACGATGCCCATCATCAGTTCCTGCATGTGCCAGCGTGTCTGGGCATCGAGGGCCCCGAACGGCTCGTCCATCAGCAGGATCGACGGATCGTTGGCGAGCGTGCGCGCGATTGCCACGCGCTGTTTCATGCCGCCGGAGAGCTGCTGCGGATACGCGTTGCGGAAACGGGACAGACCGACCAGATCGATGAAGTGTGCTGCGCGTTCGCGCCGTTCCCTGCGCGGCACGCCATTGAGGCGCATGCCGTATTCCACGTTGGCCTGTACCGTGAGCCAGTCGAACGAGGTATAGGCTTGGAACACCATGCCGCGTTCCCGGTCCGGACCGGCGATCGGGCGGCCGTCGAGGATCAGTTCACCGGCGGTGGGCTCCTCGAGGCCGGCCACCATGCGCAGCACCGTCGACTTGCCACAGCCCGAGGGTCCGAGCAGCACGCAGACCTCGTTTTCCGGCGCGGCGAAGGAGACATCCTTGATCGCCTCGATGTCGTCGCCGCGGGGCACGTGAAAGGTCTTGCTCACGCCCTCGAGGCGCAACCTGGCGTCAGGGTTGTTGACGGACTTGGCGGCGGTCGTCATGGGTACCATCGTCGGATCTCCTAGTGGCCGCCGCGTTGCAGGTACGGGAACAGGAGCCGGTAGAGCCAGCGGAACCCGATGTCGAACAGCAGGCCCAGCACGCCGATCGTCAGGATGCCGGCCATGATGTCGTCCGTGTGCAGGAAGCGCCGCGCGCGCATCATCATCGCGCCGATGCCGGTCGTGGACGCGACGATCTCGGCGATCACCAGGTAGGTCCATGCGATCGCGAGCATCTGGCGCATCGAGACGACGATGCTCGGGAGCACGGCCGGGACAATCACCGTCCACAGGATCTGCGCGCGGCTGCCGCCCAGGGTCATCGCGGTCTCGATGAGCTCGGTTCGTACCTGCGCCGTGTGGTCCATGATCAGCGTGATCAGGAAAAAGATCACGCCGAGAAAGAGCAGCGCGAGCTTGGGCTCTTCGCCCGTGCCGAACCACATCAGCAGGATCGGGATGAACGCCGGCGCAGGCAGGTAGCGCCAGGCAGAGACGAACGGATTGAAGAACGCCTCGACCGCCTTGAACGAGCCCATCAGGATGCCGAGCGGGATCGCGATCAGGCATGCGACGAGGAAACTGCCGAGAATGCGCGCGATGCTGATGCCGACATCCGAGAGGAAGCTGCGTTCGGCGAACAGTTCGTAAAGCGTTCCCAGTACCTGGATCGGCGAGGGGACGAGCAACGGATTGACCCACCCCATGTGGACCGCGGTTTCCCACAGCCCGAAGAAGATAATCCATATCGCGGTGCCGAGTATCACCGTCCAGGTGCGCGACAACGGCGCCAGGAATTCGAACCAGCGGCGCCGATACCTGGTGCTCGCGGAGTTGGCTGCCATTCGGGGGTCCCCCGTTGCTGTCTCCGGGTCGGCCGAACCGGGAAACCGGGGCACGGCAGTGCTCGCCGCGCCCCGGCCCCGGAGACTTACTGGTTGGCCGACATGGATTGCCGGAATCCGTCCTCGACTAGATCCCTGGTGAGACTGCAATCCACGCCCTCGGCCGGATCGTACACCTCGTCCATCAGCCCCAGCTTGACCCACCACTCGTTGGTGAGCTTGACGATGTCCAGCATGGAGTCGTTCCTGAGCCCGTGCGGCGGATCGCCCTCGAGCGCACCGCAGATACGCGCGACCTCGTTGAAGTCCATCATGTACAGGCCGTCATCGAGATACTTGCCGTTGGTTCCCACGACCGACTCGATATCGGCCACCGACCATTGCAGGAAGTCGGAGAACAACTGGTTCGTCTCCGCGGTGTGATCGTGCCAGTACTGCACGCCCTCGAAGCGGGCCTTGATCATGTCCTTCGCTGCCTGCCGGTTGTTCCTGATGAACTCGGTGTTCATGTACATCGCGTCCATGAAGATACCGGTGTTTAGGTAATGTGGCTCGCGCGTGTCGGCGACGACCCTGGCCTCGTCGAGATTGTCCAGCACGCGTGTGACCCAGGGCTCGTACATGTACGCGGCCGCGAGATCACCGGACATGGCCGGACCCACCGCCTCGTCGGCGTTCAGGTTCACCCATTCCACGTCGTCCGGCACCAGCCCGATCCTGTCCAGCCACATGCCCGCGAGAATCTCGCCGATGTAGGCCTGCGGGGCTGCTACCTTCCGGCCCTTCAGCTCCTCGGGCGTCATCTCCCGGGTCATCACGACCTTGTCCACCCCGTAGGAGATATTCAACAGGGAGACAAGCGCCACATCGGTATCGCGCGCGATCGTGAACGGAGTGTACTCGGCGGTGCTCAGGTAAACGTCGATCTGCCCGGCGGCCAGTGCCGAGTGCCCGCCCAGCGGATCCTCGAAAATCGTGATGTTGAGGTCGTAATCCTCGGCCAGTCCCTTCTGCCGGGCGACTTCCAGCATGGAGAATCCCGGCCACGACACGTTCAGGCCGATATTGACCTGTTCCTTCGCCTGGACCGGTGCGATTGTGGCCAGCATCAGCAGCGGAACCAGCAGAACCGCGGACATGCGAGCTTTTCGATCAGTGAATTTGCGGGTCATCGGTGATACCCCTCGGGCGACAGGCCCTGATTGTGTTTTGTCGTGCGGCAGTGCCGTCGCGGACATGGATCCCCGCCGCCACGCGGTTGCGACCACGGGAGGCCGGTCCACAGAGCGCTTTCGGCAGTGCAGCACCCCATGTGGACATGGGGTCTTTCCGAGTATATGCAGCGCCACGAAGCGCAAACCATCACGGCCTGTCAAAGCGAAGTTTGACGAACCGGAAAGTGAGCCACGGGACGGAGTGCGGCGCATGACGCCGCAATCCGCTGCGCGGCATGGCTGGCAGCCGATTCCGGTGGAAACGGCTTTCTGTTAGTTTGTTTCCAGGGGGCCGCCATGCCGGCGCCGATATTCCGGGCGCCATCCCCGCCACGCGCAACGAGTGATGACCGCCCGACACCCCAACCTGCCCAACCTGACGGATTTCGATCTGAAGCTGCTGCGCGTCTTTCACGCGGTGGTGCAGTGCCAGGGTCTGGCCGCGGCCCAACAGGCGCTCGGCCTGTCGTTGTCGACGATCAGCATCCAGCTCAAGCAGCTGGAGGAGCGGCTGGGTTTCACGCTCTGCGAACGCGGTCGCAAGGGCTTCGCGCTCACCGAGGAAGGCGAACGCATCCACGCCAGTCTGCAGCCGCTGTTCGACTCCATCGGCGGCTTCAGCGACGTCGTGGCCGATCTTCGCGGCAGCCTCCGCGGCGACCTGCATTTCGGGGTGGTCGACGCGCTCGCCACCAATCCGGATGCGCCACTGCCGAACGGTTTCGAGGCATTCGCCGAACAGGCACCCGAAGTGCACCTGCACGTCGACATATCCTCGCCGGAGGAACTGGGCCAGGGACTGCTCGAGGGCCGCTACGACTGCATCCTGACGCCTGTTCGACCCGAGGCAGAATCCCTCGACAACGTGGCCGTCTTCATTGAACAACAGCGGCTCTACTGCGGCGCCAACCACGAACTCTTTCACGAGACCGATCCGGAGCGGATACTCGTAGCGCTGGAGTCGGCGACCTTCACCGGCAAGAGCTACGTTTCACTGCCGGAGATCGACAACCCGAGAACGCCCGAGCAGGGACCGATCGTTTCGCACATGGAGAGCAACGCCCTGCTCATCCTGAGCGGCCGCTATGTGGGCTACCTGCCGGAGCATTTCGCCGCGCACTGGGTCGCCGAGAACCACATGCGCGCCCTGGTGCCCGACCGCATCGGTTTCGGAACGCAGTTCTACCTGGTCACCCACAAGTACCACCGCAGCCGTTCGGTCCAGGCCTTCCAGGCATGCATGCTCGAGGTGCTGCTGCCTGCCGGGGAACCGCTGCCAGCCGACACCGCTTCCGGCTGAATCCGGGGAATCCGCCGGCGACCGCCGGGACTATGCGTCACTCGCCGGATATTCCGGAAGCCGGGACCCGGTTATCGATCGGTAGCCGGCAACGGCGGAAACAGGTCATGGATCTCGACGTTCCGCTGCTCCTTCAAACGCTCGCAGATCAACGTTCGATGACACTGCGACGGCTCCCGCTCGTA
The DNA here is from genome assembly GCA_964478305.1 of uncultured Ectothiorhodospiraceae bacterium. Lineage (GTDB taxonomy): Bacteria > Pseudomonadota > Gammaproteobacteria > XJ16 > Halofilaceae > Halofilum. The sequence continues at coordinate 41,205 of CAYZHJ010000001.1, read as the reverse complement.
GCACATCAGGCACACATTCCCGCCCTGCGACAACATGATCAGCTTGTCGAGCGCGGCCCGCGCCTCCGGTGTCGACAACTGCTCGTGGAAGATCGCCGAAAAGGTCTCCAGGTCCCCCCGTTTCGCCGCTTCGCGGCCGGCGACCGGCGTGCCGAGCTCGGGCCAGCTCTCGTAGCGAATGCCGCACCCATCCAGCCCTGCCCCGAGATGCTTGCGCGCAAATTCCCGTCTCCGCGAATGCGGCTGCGCGCGCACATCGATGAGCAGATCCACGCCCGCATCAACCAGCGTCTCCGCAAACCCCGCAAACGAGGCTCGCTCATACCCGATCGTGAACAGCACCATGAACGTCCCGAACCGCCTTCATCCGCGGGCCGGGCCGACCCCGGATATCCGGCAGCAACCGTTACCGAAGGGATTCAATCCCCGACCACCGCCGGATCAAACGGCTCCCGCGAAAGGATCCGCCGCACCAGCGGCTCGAAATGCTTCAACGGCCGGCTCGGATAGTCCGGATCGAACGCGGCCTGGTCCCAGCGCTCGCAGAAGCGCACGGCCGAGTCGTACCAGGGGTGGTCGCGGAAGCGATCGCGCGCGTTCGGATCCTCGCCCACCTGATGCGCGTAGTAGTACTTCTGGAACACGCCGTGGTGTTCCACGATCCAGGTGACCTCGGGCCGCACGTAGGGCCGGATGATGGCGGCCGCGTACTGGGAATGGTTCGCCGGCGCCAGGTCATCGCCCAGGTCGTGCAGCAGGGCACCGAGCACCATTTCCTCGTCCGCGCCGTCTTCCTCCGCCCGCGTGGCCGTCTGCAGGGAATGCTCCAGCCGCGTGACCTGGTAACCGCCCAACGTGTCGTCCAGCTTGCGCAGGGCATCGAGGACGCGATCGGGCAGGCCGGCGACGTACTCGGCCTCCAGCCGCTCGAGCAGCTCGTAGTCCTCGCGCGTGCCGTCCTTCATCTGCCGAAAGCTGACGGTCTGCATGGATCACTCCTCCCGTTCGGACCTGCGGACGTGCGTGCGATACAGGCTGCGTGGCCCGTCGAGATCGATGTAGCAGCCTTGCAAGTGGCGGCGTCCCTCGGCGGGGTCGTAGGCCGTCCGGCCGTGCAGGACACGGCTGTTGTCGAACATCATCAGTTCGCCGGCCTGCAATGGAAACTGCAGCTCGAAGCGCGGATCGGTGAACAGTTCACCGAGGCGCCGCCGCGCCGCCTGGAAGCGGCGGGTCGTTTCCTCGTCCAGCACGGGCAGATAGTCGAGCCGCGGGCTGTAGTGCACGCCCGTCATGCACCCGTCGACATCGCACTGGATGATGGTGCGGCGCTCGATCAGCTCCTCGCCCTGGTCGACGAAGCGGAAGCGTACCGGAATGGTCGCCAGCAGCTCGAGCCCGTCGGGATCCTCGTGGCAGAGCTGCTGCGCCACTGCCAGGCTGTCGACCAGCGTCGACAGGCCGCCGCTGGTCTCGTTCACCAGGCAGTGCAGCAACTGAATGCCCGGCACCGGCTCGCGGTACGGGTTGTCGGTGTGCGGCCCCAGCGCCACGGCGCGGTAGGCCAGGTCGTTCGAGCGCGGGCGCGAGTAGACCTCGAAGTACGTGCCGAAGTTGGTCTCGCGCGGATGGCCGAAGGTGCGCGCCACCTCGAGGATCCGTTCCGGCTCGGTCGGCACGTCGTGCAGCACAATGAAGCCGTATTCCAGGAAACGCCCGGCCGCCGCGCCGAGGCCGTCGCCGCCCGCCACCACCGTCGGCCAGTGGAAACGCATCTGCGACAGCGGCAGCGAAGCGTCCCAGGGCGTCACCTCCGGCAGGCCGTCCGTGCCCTCGATCTCGGCGAGGACGTCATCGACGAGCTGCTCGCGCGCATACCAGCCGGAATGGCCGTCGCTGAAGTCGATGCGGATGCCGGCGCCGTCCGGATCGTCGCGGATCCCCGTCAGGGCCAGGTCGACCGGCAGCCGGTGCGGATCGAACAACCGCTGCCGGGTGTCCGGGTCGAGCTGCTCCGGGTCCCGGCAGCGCTCGCGCAGCCAGATCGCCGGCAGTGCCAGTTCGCGGGACGGCAGCCGTGCCACCAGCCGTGGCGGATCGGATTCGATGTGCAGGTCGGCCGCGTGCATGTACCCGCTCCCCGGTGCCTCTTCCGATGCATTATGGATGCGCGTCACGGTGCAGCGGAACTGGCCGCGGGCTGATGAATCCCATAATATTTCCTTATATGTCCGCGACCGAGCCCTCGCTGAAATCCCTGGCCGCGTTCGAGGCGACCGTGCGGCTCGGCTCGATGAGCGCCGCGGCGCGCGCGCTGGCGACCACGCAACCCGCCATCTCCCAGCGCATCCACCGCCTGGAGCAGGCCCTGGGCATCGCCCTGCTCGACCGCGCCGGTCAGCGCGCCCGGCCGACCGTGAGCGGGCGTGCCTACCACGACGAGATCGCCGCCGCCCTGCAGCGGATCGACGACGCCAGCCGGCGCCTGCGCAGCCGCGCCAGTGCGCGCAACCGCGAGCTGCGCATCGCGGTGCACTTCGGCTTCGCCCACCTGTGGCTGCTGCCACGCCTGTCCCGGCTCGAGGCCGCCTTCCCCGGGACCGGCTTCGAGATCCTGCCCGTGGATCACGACGACGCCGGCGAGATGACGGCCGCCGATCTCGGCATCCGCTTCGGCCTGTTCGACCGCGACAGCCCGAACGAATGGCCCCTGATCGCCGAGACGGTCGCGCCGGTGTGCAGCCCGATGTTCGCCGACAAGCACGGCCTGGCCGGCGACCTCGATGCAGACGCGCTGGCCGGCATCCCGCTGCTGCACATGGACGAGCGCGACCCGCGCTGGCTCGACTGGACCCGCTGGTGCGAGCATGCCGGCTGCACCGCGCCTGCCGAACCACCCCGTTTCCAGTACAAGAACTATCCGCTGCTGCTGAACGCGGCGATCGAGGGGCGCGGGCTCGCGCTGGGCTGGGAAGGCCTGATCGACCCGGCGCTGGCCGAGGGCACTCTGGTGCGCCTGGGCCCGGCCGTCCACCGCGCGGAACGCGGCTACATCCTGCAGGCCGCCCACGCCGACCGCGCCGTGATCCACGCGGTCGTGGGCTGGTTCATGCGGGCGCTCGGCCGGACGAAAGGCGGTGCCGGCAGGAACCCTGCATCACCCGACTGAGGACACGATCCGGACCGAAGTCATGACCGCACGAGAGAGCCCCGTTGCGCTGCCTACACGAGGAACTTCTTCGAGACGGCTGCCCCGATGGTGTACTTCGGATCGACGAAGTTGCCCAGCTTCGCCCGGCCGCATTGGCTGAGCATCATGTAGGCGTCCCACTTGTCGAATCCGTAGTCGTTGACCAGCCAGTACACCAGCTCGCGGTAGGCGATCCGTGTCGCGTCTTCCAGCGGCCGCGCGCTGCCGATCGTCATGACCGAGTCCTCGGTCTCCAGCCGTGGCCACTCGTTCTTCCATCCCTTGATCACGTCAAAGCGGACCGTGGTGACCGAGGCATACTCGACGGCCACGCCGCAGACCTCGCCCTCCCCCTGGCACGCATGGCAGTCGCCGATGAAGAAGCGGGCCCCCGGCACCTTGACGGGCAGGTAGACGACATTGCCGGGGCAGATGTCCGGCATGTCCATGTTGCCGCCGTGCTGATCCGGCGTGAGCGCATTGATCGAGTCGATCTCGGGCGAGCAGCTGATGGTCCCGACATGCGGCTTGTACGGCAACGTGACCTTGTCGCTCCAGTACACGTTGGTCTCGTCCAGCTCGATCTTGCGTACGATCTCCGGCAGCGGATCGTTCAGCGTGGCCGTGTAGTTCGTGCCGGTCAGGCCGCCGAACTCCGGGATCAGGCAGCAGGTGCCGCGCGGGTTCTCGCCCCGCGGAACCATCGACTCGATGTAGATCGCGAGCGCGTCCCCCTTTTCGGCCCCTTCCACCATGACGGGACCGCACTGGGGATTGATGAACGGCATCTCGAGGATCTGCGAGGGCATGTCCTTCTCGGTCCGGATGCGGCCTTCGAAACAGTCGGGCGTCCAGAAGGTCACACGATCTCCCGGCTTCACCGTGAGGACCGGATCCGAGTAGGGGCCGATCGTGTAGTGGTATGTGCCCTGCACCTCCTGCGTCAGCTCGTGCGTCTCGCCGATGGTGCCCCCGGCCAGGCCACGGCTGTCCATGATGGAATCCTGGCTCCACTGCGGCTTCATGAGTGCTTCCGACATGACTGATTCCTCCGGCTAATCGCCAATAGCGGTCTGTGCCGCGCGCTTGTCCGGGCGAATGTTCCGGATGCGCGCGAACATCTTCAAGGAAAGCTCTTCGCGCTCGATCAGGCCGCCGGGCCGCCACACGAGAATGGCGATCAGCGCCACTGCAAGCGCCAGCGACGACATGCCGCCGGTCCCTCCCGGCAGCAGCTCGGCGAGAAACTCGCTGTTCTCGAGCATCCTCAGGCCCTGGTAGAAGATCGTGACCACGATCGCTCCCACGACGGCCCCGGATATGGTCGCCGGGCCGCCGATCACGAGCATGGAAAGAACGACGAACGTCTCGCCGAGGAAGAACGCGTCCGGCATGAACGCGGTGATGTAGTGCGCATAGAGTCCGCCGCCGAGGCCGGCCATGAACGCACTCAGCACCAGTGCGACCCAGCGTGCGCCCATGATGTTCACTCCGATGGTGCGCGCCGCCACCAGGTCCTCGCGCGAGGCACGCAGTTTCAGGCCGATGCGCGAATACTTGAACAGGTAGGCGGCAATGACCGAGATGCCTGCCCACACGGCGGCGGTGATTGCATAGGTGTGCCGCTCCACGCCGAACAGCGTCTGCGGACCGTTTGTCAGGGCCGTCCAGTTGACCAGCAGGACATGGATCACCACCAGCAATGCGAATCCCGCGATCACCGCGGGAAAGTCCGACAGCCGCATGAGCGGGAAGCCGACGATCGCGGCGACCGCGGCAGCCACCAGCGCGCCGCACAGGATGGCGGGAACGAATTCCATGTGGATCGACGCCATGAAGGGGTACAGCTCGGGCAGGCTCATCATCTTCTGCACCGACCCCATGGAGAAGATCACGGATGCATAGGCGCCGATGCCCATGAATCCTACGTGGGGAAACCACAGGATGTTCGTGTTGCCCATGAACACGTGGAGCCCGATGGCCAGGATCATGTGGATGAACAGCTCGGTGACGAACTGGGAGTACAGAGTGGATCCGACGAGCCACGTGGTCGCCAGGGCGATCGCGATCAACCCGAGCAGCACCAGGATCGTCGATGCCGCCGACACGGACCGGCTCATGACATCCGACCGTGTTGCGTGGTTCATTTCATTTTCATTCATGATCTGCTTCGCACCAGTCCTTCAGGCCGCACCACCAGGACAATGATCACCAGCCCGAACACGAACGCCTGCCGGAACGCGGTCAGATCCTCCGGCATGTACGTGTTGATGACGACCGTGATGATCCCGAGCACATATCCGCCGACCACGGCGCCCACCAGGCTGTGCATGCCGCCGAGCACGGTGGCGACGAAAGCCACGATGAGGGGTTGAAGACCGATCTCCGGGGTCGTCGAACCCGTACGGCCGAGCCAGAACAGCGCAACGATTCCCGCGAGGAAACCACTGATCGCGAAGGCCGTGCTGATGACGACATTGGCAGGTATCCCGAGCATCCGCGTCATGCGGAAATTGTCCGCCGCCGCCCGCAGGGCGATCCCCAGAATGGTGCGATTCAGTATCATTACGAACAGCGCCAGCATCAGGACACTGGTGGCGATCGCGATCAGCTCGCGTACCGGCACCAGGTTGCCGGCGATCTCGACCGTCTGGTTGAACAGATCGGGTGTCGGCACCACGCGCGAACGCGGCGAGATGAACAACTGTACCGCCGTCTGCAGAAACATGCTGACGGCGAACGACGTCACCAGCATCGCCGTCAGCGATTTCTCCCGGATCGGCCGGAAGGCGATCCGCTCGGTCAGCACGCTGGTCGCCACGGCGGCCAGCACCGCCAGCGCGGCCATCACCAGCCACGGCAGTGGGGTGTCGTGCACCAGGTAGAGGCTGTAACCCACGATCATCACGAGATCGCCGTAGGCGAAGTTCACCAGCCGCAGGATCCCGTACACGAGCACCAGCCCGAGCGCCATGAGCGCATACAGGCTGCCCAGGTTGACCGCGCTGATTGCCAGCCCTATGAAATCACCCACCGGCTGCTCCCTCGACACTTGCCGTATCACCGCCCAGGAAGAGATTGCCCATGTCGATGCTCTGCGCCAGCTCATCCGGCGTGCCGCTCGCCGTGATCTCTCCCATGTGCAGCAGATAGACGCGCTCGGCGATCTCGAATGTCTTGCGCACGTTCTGCTCGACCAGCAGGATCGTCGTGCCCCGGCGATGCAGGGCCTGGACCAGGTCGAATACCTCGTCGACCAGCGCCGGTGCCAGCCCCAGCGAGGGCTCGTCCAGCATCAGCAGATGCGGACGCGACATCAGGGCCCGCGCGATCGCCAGCTGCTGCTGCTCGCCACCCGACATGGTCCCGGCCGGCTGGTGCAGGCGCTCGCGGATGATCGGGAACCGCGCGCAGATTTCCTCCAGGTCCTGCTGATACGTCCCTTCCTTGCGCCGCACGTATGCACCCAGGCGCAGGTTCTGCTCCACCGTGAGCGTGGGAAAGATGTCGCGGTTCTCCGGCACCATGGCGACACCGCGTCGCACGATCTGCTCCGGTGTCAGCCCCACCAGTGACTGGCCCTCGAGAGTGATTTCACCCGCGGTCGGCCGGACCACGCCGGCAATGGTGGACATGGTCGTCGTCTTGCCGGCGCCATTCGATCCGACCAGCGCGACCAGCTCGCCGCGCCCCACTTCCAGGCTGATGCCCGACAGCGCCTGGATCGCCCCGTACCTCGCCTCGACGTCCCCGAGCTCAAGCATCGTGGGCATGCTCCGCTCCGCGGCCGAGATAGGCCTCGAGCACGGCGGGATGCACGCGGATCTCGCCCGGCGTGCCCTCGGCAATCGACTGACCGAAATTCAGGACGTGGATCCGGCTGCACAGGCGCATGATCAGGGGCATGTCGTGATCGACGATGAGCAGTCCCAGCTCGCGCTCGCCGGGCAGCGCCAAGAGCTGCTTCAACAGGGCCTCGCTTTCGCTCTCGTCGAGCCCCGCCGCCGGCTCGTCGAGCAGCAGGTATCTCGGCGACATCGCCAGGCCGCGTGCGATCTCGACAATTCGCTTGAGACCGTACGGCAGGCTGTCCGCGTATGCCTGCCGCCAGTCCGCGATATGGAAATACTCGAGCAGCTCGTCCACCCGCTGCTGTCCCGCTCTTCGCGAGGCACCCACGCTCAGCGCCGCCACGAGGATGTTCTCCTCGACCGACAGGCTCGAGAACACGCGGGTGCCCTGGAAGGTTCTCGCGATGCCGGCGCGCGCGATCCGGTTCGGCCTCGTTCCCGAAATCCTGCGGCCGTCGACCATGACCTCTCCCTGCGTCGGTGCCAGCACGCCGGTGATCATGTTGATCAGGGTGCTCTTGCCCGATCCGTTGGGACCGATCAGTCCCAGCACCTCACCGCGGCGCAACCGCATGCTCACGCCGTTGACCGCGGTCAATTCGTGAAACTTCTTCGTGATGTTCTCGACGCGCAGCCCTTCCGGCTCGTCGTCCCGACCGGTATCCGTCGCCATAGCCCCTCAAGCCGTGATGAAACAGAGTCCGGAAACCGGGGCGGCCACCCGCGTGGCCGCCCCGATGTTCGCCCTTCCCGCTTACTGGTTCTCCATCCAGCGCTCGAGGTAGGGCGGCGTCGGAACGTTGGTCGGCGTGCGCCAGCCGATGAACTCGTTCTCGGCATTCTGCAGCTCGACCATTGCAACCGACTTCAGCGGCTGATGGCCCGTGTCCGCGGACGTCCAGTCCATCGTCCCGGTCAGCAGCTCGAAATCGTTCTCCTCGAGCGCCTTCGACACGGCCTTGCCTTCGACCGTGCCGGCGATCTCCGCCGCCCTCGCCATGGACATGACCGTGTCCCAGCCCGTCGCAACGAACGAGGTCTGCGGGCGTTCGCCGTGCTCGGCCTCGTAGAGCTCCAGGAACTCCTCCATGCCGGGCGCGACGCCCTCCTTCATGTAGCTGTGGGTGGCGAAGTAGATGTCGTCACCGAACTGCGTGCCGAGGGCGTCCCACAGACCGGGATCGTCATAGGAATCGCCGCCGAGCACCGGCGCATCGATTCCTGCCTGACGGATCGTCCGGATGATCATGCTCAGATCCGGCTGGTACGACGAGATGAAGATGACGTCGACTTCCTTGCCTTCCAGCTCGTTCTTCATCGTCGAGAGCTGGGCGGAGAAGTCGCCCTCGCCCTGTGTGTACTCCGACTCGTGGATGACGTTTCCGCCGAGATTCTCGAAGTGCTCGATGAAGTACTTCGACAGCGTCGTCGTGTAATCGATGAAGGTATCGGTCACGACATATGCGCTGTCCCAGTCGCGATCATTGTAGGCGTACTCGGCTGCCGCGGCGCCCATGACGGTGTTCCACATCGCCATGGTGTACTGCAGGTCACCCAGCGTGGCGGAACCGTGCTTGGGCGAGGAGCCGCAAGTGGACATGCCGACGATGCCGTGCTGCTGGGCGACACGCTGGGCGGATCCGCCGAAGTCGAAGTCGCAGGGCGAAACGATGAAGTCGGCACCGTCCTCGATCAGCTGAACCGCGTTGTTGCGCACGGTGGACGGATCGCTCTTGCCGTCGAGATTGCGGAACTTCACTTCCCGGCCGAGGACGCCGCCGGTGTCGTTGAGGTGCTTCACGGCGAGCTTCGCGCCCTCGAGCGTCGGTACGTCGAGCGCGGCCTGGATGCCGGTGGTGCACAGGCTGCCGCCGAAGTAGACCGGATCGTCCTGCGCCTGGGCACTCGTGCCCAGAAGAAGCCCGCCGGCCAGCAGGCCGCTAGTGAACATCCGGGTCAGCAATGCGCGGTTGCGTGTGCCATGGTGCTTGAGGCGTTTCATGATTAGGTCCTCCCCCTCGTTGGGTTGCTGGACTGGAATGCAGGAGTGTCAGCCGACGGATCGTACTCATCCTCGGCCGCCTCCCCCGATGAAGTCTTCGAGCCGTCGGTGGACGACCGCTGCAGGCGCTCCATCTGCCGGTTCAGTCCGCTCTCCCTGGCCAGGCTGACGGACGCCACGCGAGCGTCCCCGTCGCCGACGGAAACGTAGGCATGACGCATCAGACTGTCGAAGTAGACACTGTCGCCAGGCTCCAGGGTGATCGGAGCGTAGTGCTCGGTATGCAGCTCGATGCGGCCCTCGAGCACCAGCAGGAACTCCTCTCCCTCGTGCGTGCTCCAGTCGACGCGGGGCGGTGGCTGGCGGGTCTTGACCGCGATCACCAGCGGCAGCATGTGGCGCCCGACGAGAGCGGAGGAATGCACGTCGTAGTCGTAGAACTCGGTCGGGAAGCGGTCCACCTCGCCGGCGTTCGTGCGCACGAGCCGTGCGGTCGGCGGGGGTGCCTCGGACTCGTGCTCGAGCAGCTCGTCGAACAGCACACCCAGCCCGCGGGCGATCTTGAGCATGGTGCTCACGGTCCCGCTGACATGCCCGTTCTCGATCTTGCTCAGCGTCGACACGGCGACCCCGCAGCGATCGCTCACCTCCTGCAGGGTCAGTCCGCGCTCCTGGCGCAGCGCCTTGAGCTTGGGACCCAGATTGGCCAGCGACTGGTCCATCGGCGATCCTCGTGACGGGCCGGAGCAGCGCCTGTCGGGACTTGTTTGTAGTTAAACTTTTTTATGAAAATTACCAGATTTTTCGATATGGAAAATAGCACCGCACCGTCGTTCCCGCAAGGGTGCAGGTGGTGACTTCCCCGAGCGGCGTTCGCCGCGAGACTATTGATCGTCCTTGGGCGGTGGAAACAGATCCCGGACCTCGAGCTCCACCTCCGCCCGCCGCCGCAGCAAGGACAACCAGCTGCGCTGAGCCGCGCTCACTCGGCCGGCTCCACCTCGTCCAGCAACCGGATCCAGTGTGGCGGCAACTCGTGCGCGCGGGCGCCCTCGCGCAGCAGCGTGAGGTAGCGCAGCGACGGCCGCCCGTCCGCGTCGCCACCATTGGCGATGTACGTGACGACGGGTGCCAGCCGGTTTCCGTCGCGGTCCTCCGCCTCGGTCCACAGGTGGGTGTAGCGCCACACCGGCACGGCCTCGGCATGATCCAGCCACACCAGGTCCCGGCGCGTGATCCGGTAGAGCACGCCCCAGACCTCGGAGCCCGGCTCCGCTTCGATGTTGGCCGGCGCCGCCCGTCCCTTCGGCATCCCTTCCAGGTTGAACCGCAGCCGATAGCCGACGATCCGGCCCGCCCGCCATTCCCGCGGTCGCATCCAACGCCGCTCGCGGAAGACGCCCTCGTGCATGTTGGCGCCGAAGGCGAAATACCACACTGCGTCGTCCGGCCCGCCCGCCAGGCACAGCCCGAACAGCCGGTACCACCCCTTCGACAACCACCAGGAGCGGGCGATGGGGCGGTGCAAGAGCCTGTACAGGCGATACAGCCGCATCAGCATCGAACCGGACCCCGCCCTTTCGCTGACAGCTCGCATGCCTGCATCCCGGGCAGGTGGCCCGGCAAACGATACCAGACCGGAAGTGTCCGGAACGCGGATGCTTCGGGTGGATATCACTTCGGCGGGTTCCGCACACGAGCAAGCATGTCCGCCTTTCCGGAGCGCGCGACGGGGGTGAAACACCCCCTTGCAACCTCCACTCGAGGCGAGCACGCTGGTCGGGAAAACACGGGAACCAGGGCGCGGGGACTCCGTTCCGGCGTCGTCCGTGAAGCCCGACCGACTCGGATCCCGCAAGCGCATGGACGGGTCCCCGTACCCGGAAATCCCGCGTTGACGCACGAACGTGGGAGGCAGAGACCATGTGCCTGTACCAGACCGACCTGCAGTGGCAACGCCGGCGGGCGACCCGCGAGCGTACGCGCGATGTCGTCTCGAGCGACCTCGACACCCTCGTCGAGGCCTACCGTCCGGCAAAACCGGCGACACGCCCCGTGATGCAGCGCGTGCTGGGCGTGATGCGCCGTACCAGCGGCCGCATCCGCGGCCTGTTCGGCCGCCTCAACACCGGCCGGCCGTCCGCGGACACCCGGTTGCATCCGCACACGCAGTAGGAACAACTCACCGAGCGCAGGGAAGCGCTCGTCCCGTCACGCCTGGTTGAGCCCCATCTCCCAGCACCGATCTCCATCCCCCGCTGTGGGCGCGGTCGCGGATCTGTGGGACGATGATTCCGGCACCTGTCCCCGGGATCCGCCATGAAGAACATCAAGTTCGCCGTCGCCATCGCCCTGGCGGTCATCGCCATCCTGTTCGTCCTGCAGAATGCCGAGCCCGTGGGCGTCGAGTTCCTGCTGTGGACGTGGACCGCTTCACGCGCCCTGGTGCTCCTGCTGGTCTTCCTGATCGGCGTCGCCGCCGGCTGGCTCGCGCGGGCGGGTACCCGTCGCCGGGGCTGATCCCCGGCAGGCGCGACCGCCCGCTCGGCATCGCGAACATTCGGATGTGGCCGCGGGTTGCCGGTGTGCGGTTCGTGCCTTCTTGCTCCAGCAGAGTCCGGATATGCTCGGGGGGCGTCATGCTTTTCGCGAAATTGGGGTCTGACCCCATTTATTTACGAGCAGATCGAGAGCACCATCAACGACGAGGTGCAGCGTGCCCGCAGTGTGCTGCCGCAGGGCGCGAGGCTGACTCACTGCGAGGAATGCGGTGGTCCGATTCCGGAAGCGCGCCGCAATGCCCTGCCGGGCGTGCGCCTGGGTGTCGACTGCAGGAAGCACTCGATCGCGAAGCCGGGCGCAGCAGCCTCTACAACCGCCGCGGCAGCAAGGACAGCCAGCTGCGCTGAATGGGCAATAATCGGTGCCGTGCCCGCCCAACGCCCCGGGAGCGACCCCATGACAAATCTGGACAAGAAAACCGACGCACTGGACCAGAAGATCGGGGACCTCGCCGACAACTTCGGCAACCTCCTGGTCGATATCTTCAACTACATCGCCCTGTTCGCCATCGGCGGCGCGATCGTGTGGTCCGCCGCGATCGCCTTCTTCGACATGGCCCTGCAAGGTGGGCCGTCGATCCACGACATCCTGCTGCTGTTCATCTATCTCGAGATGGGCGCGATGGTCGGCATCTACTTCAAGACCCAGCACATGCCGACGCGCTTCCTGGTCTACATCGGCATCACCGCCCTGGTGCGAATGCTGATCGACGACATCCAGGGCGAACACGAGGCGACACTGGAGATCATCTACATCTCCGGTGCCATCCTGCTGCTGGCGCTGTCCAACCTGGTGATACGTATCGGCTCGAACCGGTTCCCGGCAAACGCGACGCGTGAATCGCGGCAGTAGGTGCACCGCCGGGCGCGTGACCGCCTGCCAAGTACCGTCGCGCGTTCAACGCCATCCGGCCTGGTCGCGCCCGTCATAGTCGTTGGTTGGCTCAGGCGTTACGGCCCCGACTTGACGAATGTGTCCAGCCTACCCGTTGCGATAGGCCGATTTGCGATGCCCGACCTTTACCACCGTCACGATCAATTTCTCGTCCGCGATCTCGTAGATGATCCGGTACACGCCCTGCCGCACCCGGTAGCGCTCCTGGCCGGAGAGTTTTTCGCAGTCCGGCGGGCGCGGATTCTCCTGCAACGCCTCGATCCGACGGAGGATTCGCGCGACATCCGCCTTCGGAATCGGACGGAGGTCCTTCGTCACGGAATTCCGGAAGACAAGCCTATAGCTTGCCATGAGACTTGAGGTCGTCCAGCAGGGCCTCGTAGCTCATGGTTGGCTCGGCCACGCGTTCCTCGAAGGCGGCCAGGTCCTCCTGGTCCTCGGCCAGCGCGGCACGCACGGCCTCGTTGACGATGTCCGAGACGGACCGGTCGCTGTGTGCGGCCTTCAGCCGCAGCGCGGCGTGCAACTGCGAGTCGAAGTAGATCGTGGTGCGCTTCGATTCCCTGCTCATGGTCGGCTACCTGCGGTCATCGGTCAGACCATATGTTAGCATCAAGACGTTGAAACGTCATGATGTCGACTACCACGTCGCGCACTTTCAAGTCCGAGGACGCACCTGCTACACGGATATTATCGAGACCAGCACAGTGAGCATCGCCGGGCCGCACCGACTTGCCCGGACCGTTGCGCACAGCGAAGATGAACCAACTTGATCCGCGCGCAAGGCCACGGACATGGTTGACCCGTACTCCGAGCACGCCGAGCGCTACTTCGAGCGATACCGCGAGCTCAGCTTCGACGACGTCCACGGCGCCTGGCTGGACCATCTGCCCGAACGCTCCGGTTTCGCGCTCGATGTCGGCGCCGGCAGCGGCCGCGACGCCGAGGCACTGGCCGACTGGGGCTGGGAAGTCCTCGCCGTGGAACCGGCACCGAGACTGCGCACGCTCGGCGAACGGGTCACCACCGGCAAGACGGTGCAGTGGATTGACGATCGCCTGCCGGATCTCGCGAAGGTCCGCTCGCTCAGCTACCGCTTCGACCTGATCCTGGTCTCCGCCGTCTGGGCCCACCTGCCGCCCGGTCAGCGCGACCGCGCCTTCCGCATCCTCGCCGAAATGCTCGCGCCCGGCGGCACACTCGTCATCACCGTACGCCACGGCCCATCCGACGACGAGCGAACCTTCCACGAAACCGACAGCGGCGAACTCGAGGCCTTCGCACGCAAGCGTGCCCTGGTCACGCTGCAGACCGAACGTAGCGAGGACCGCCAGGATCGCGAGAATGTCTGGTGGGAGACGCTGGTCTTTCGCCTGCCCGACGACGGTACCGGCACCCTGCCCTTGCTGCGTCACGTCATTGTCAACGACAACAAGGCCTCGACCTACAAGCTCGGACTGCTACGCGCCGTCACTCGGATTGCCGACAGCGTCCCGGGCATGGTGCTTGCGCGCAACGATGACTGGGTGGAACTGCCACTGGGCGTCGTCGGCCTCTACTGGATCAAGCTCTACCAACCGCTGATCCTGAATCACGGCCTGCGTCAACTTCCGGGTACAGCCAACTACGCGTTCGCCACGGACGCATTCCACGCACTCGCCGGGATCTCTCCACTGGACATTCGCGTCGGCCAGCCATTGAGCGCGGAGTTCGCCGCCACGGTCCTTCAGGCCATTCGCGACGCCTGCAAAACCATCCGGACCATGCCGGCCCACTACATCACCTATCCCGGCAGCGACAACCAAGTATTCGAAACGGAAGGCAGATCCGTACGCATCAAACCGGAACCAACCTTCCTCGACCGCGAAACGCTTGCCCGTTTCGGTACCTTTCGCGTCCCGGCCAACCTGTGGGACTGCTGCAGCCGCTACGCCTGCTGGCTGGAACCGGCGATCGTCAATGAGTGGGCCGACCTGATGATGGGCTATGAGGTGCGGTATACCACGGAGGTTTTCCACGAGGCCCTGCGCTGGGAGGAAGGCCGGCGCCACACCGGCCATGTCCGCAAACTAGTGGAGGAACGCATCCAAAATAGCCGACAAGTCCAGTGCATCTGGACCAGCCGACGGCTGAATGACCGCAATTACGACATCGACCACTGCTTTCCATGGTCACGCTGGAGCAACAACGACCTCTGGAACCTCCTGCCGGCAACGACCACCGCAAATTCCAGGAAAGCCGAGAAGCTTCCCGCAGCCGGGCTGCTCCAGTCTTCCCGTGAGCGTGTGCTTGAATGGTGGCAGGACGCCTTCCTCGGCAGCGAACGCGAGACCCAGTTCTTCACTGAAGCGGAGGCCGCACTGCCAATCGCCGGAGATGCTCGCAACCTGGACACGATATTCGAAGGTGTTGCGCATCAGAGGATGCGGCTCAAGATGAATCAGCAGTTGGCCGAATGGCATGGCCTGGAATGATGCACCAACGTAGCCGGTTCTGCGATGTGTAGCGTGCCAGGGTGGGATTGAGCCATCACGTTGCGGGCCTCGCTGCATTCCGCTTGCCACGCTGGAACGCTGGCCCGGGCCAACCGGGTTTCCTGCTGCATTGCATCGGAATTACGCGAGAAACCATTGATTCTTCTTTGCTCCGATTCCCGTGAAGCCCGCCGATTTGCTACCGCGTGGCCCTTCGCCTAGGCTGGTTGGCACATCCTGTTTCCATTTCCGGTTCGCCGGACATGGCAACGAAGTGACCGAAGAGTCACCCCTTCCGTTGTATGCAAAGGAGAATTGACCATGCGTTTGACTGTTGCGCATTCCGTTCGTCGTCTTGCCGTTCCGCCTCTCATCGCCGTTTCGTTGATGCTGGCTTCCACCTCCGCGTTTGCGGAGAAGCTCGTGGCCGGCATCGAGGCGGCGTTTCCGCCGTGGGCCTATGCCGAAGGCGGCGAATACAAGGGCATCGCCGTCGATGCAATGCGCGCAATTGCCGAAGATCAGAACCTGGACGTGGAATTCCGTGACATGCCCTGGCCGTCGCTGATCCCGGCGCTCGCGAACGAGCGTATCGATCTGCTCGTGACCGGTCTCAATGTCACGCCCGAGCGCAACGAGAAGATCGATTTCACGATTCCGTGGTGGGAGAACGACGACGAGGTGCTGGTGAACAAGGACTCCGACCTCAATGTCGTCACGGCACTGTGCTGCGGCGCCACCATCGGTGCCCAGGGCGGTTCCACCCAGAACAGTTGGGTGGAGGACAATCTCGTCGACAATGACGCCGTCGATGCGGACGTGCGTGCCTACGAGGATTACGTCACCGCGATCGAGGACATGGGCATCGGGCGCATCGATTCGGTGGTGGTGAGCACGGACACGGCCGAGGACTTCGTCAACAAGGGCCGCGACGTGAAGATCGTCGGCACGATCAAGCAGGGCCAGCCGCAGGCGCTCGCCGTTCCGCGCGGCGATCCCAAGGATCTGCTGGCGAAGCTCAATCGCGGCATCATGAACATCTACAAGTCCGGCCAGTGGCAGGAAATCGTTCACTCGTACGCGCCGTACGCGACGATCCGCTCGATTCCCGCGACCATGCCCGACTACGTCCGCACCTATCAGGAACCGATTCCCGGAATGAACTGATCGGAGCGGGTATCGCACATTGGTCCGATCGGCCGCCCCGTCCGGGGCGGCCGATCTTCGTATTCGCCGGGTTCCGTGCCGGGCATTCCGGGATGGAACGGGATCGACGTGAATGGTCTTCGAAACGCTCGTAGCCGAATTTCCGCAACTGCTGAAGGGGCTCTGGATCGCCATCCAGTTGCTCGTCGCGCTGCTGGCGCTCGGCTTCGTGGCCGGGCTCGCGCTGGCGGTCGCCACTGTGTACGGCAACTGGCTGCTGCGCGCATTCGCCTTCCTGTTCGGGCGCGTGTTCCGCGGCATACCGGAGATCGTGCTGCTGCTGCTGTTCTTCTACGGCATCGGCGAGCTGCTGCCGCTGTCTCCCTTCGTCGCGGCCGTGCTGGCACTCGGGCTGCGTTCCACGGCCTACCAGGCACAGATATTCCGCGCGGCCATCCAGTCCGTCGCCGGCGGTGAAGTGATGGCGGCGCGGGCACTGGGCATGTCCCGCGTCGGTGTCATCATCCACATCGTCCTGCCGCAGGCATTGCGGCGCTCCATCGGGCCATGGACGAACGAGTATTCCTCCGAGCTGAAGGCCACGTCGCTGGCCTACGTGATCGGCGTTGTCGAGCTGACCCGGCAGGCCAGCTACATCGTCTCCAACCTGCAGGGCAACACGCTGATTGTCTTCGGCGTCGTTGCACTGATGTACCTGATCGTCAATCGCGCGGGCAATGCCGCGCTGTACGCGCTCGAGCGCCGGCTTTCCGTTCCCGGCTTCGAGCGCAGAGGAGAGGAAGCGACATGACGGACCAGCCGGTACTGCGCGTGCGCGACATTCACAAGACCTATGGTGATACCGAGGTTATCCGGGGTGTCAGTTTCGACCTGGAACGCGGCGCCTCGAAGGTCATCATCGGTCCTTCGGGCACCGGCAAATCGACCCTGCTGCGCTGCATCAACCTGCTGAGCCCGCCCGATGCCGGCACCATCGAGATCGACGGCGAGACCGTTCGCGCCGCGGACATCAATCGCATCCGCGCGCGCATCGGGTTCGTGTTCCAGGAGTTCAACCTGTTCACGCACCTGCGGGTGCTGGACAACGTCCGGCTCGGCCCCCGCCGCGTGCTCGGCCGACCGAAGGATGAGGCGACCCGGCGTGCCCGCGAGGAACTGGAGCGCGTGGGACTGGCGGACAAGATGGATGCCTACCCCGCCGAACTCTCGGGCGGACAGAAGCAGCGGGCCTCCATCGCCCGGGCACTGGCGATGGACCCGGCGCTGATGCTGTTCGACGAGCCGACCTCGGCGCTCGACCCGGAGCTGACCGGCGAGGTCGTGCAGGTGATGAAGAACCTCGCCGACGCCGGCATGACCATGCTGGTCGTCAGCCACGAGATGGGCTTTGCGCGGGCGGCGGCCGACGAGATCATCTTCATGGAGGGCGGCGTGATCGTCGAGCAGGGCCCGCCGTCGGTTCTGTTCGAATCGCCGCGGCACCAGCGTACCTCGGACTTCCTGCGCCTGATCGCCAGTGAAGGCGGTACATCGGAGTCCGCCGCGAACAACCCGGCTTCCATCGCCGAGGATTCGCGCTGATGGAGTTCATTGCCTTCGCCCGCGAATGGCTCCCCTTCCTGCTCGAAGGGGTATGGGTCACGGTGTCGCTGTGGGCCCTGGCGATGGTGCTGGGTTTTGTGGTCGCTCTCGTGCTGGTCTGGGGTCGCATGTACGCACCGACCCCGATCTACTGGCTGGCGACGGGGTACGTGGAGATCTTCCGCGGCACTCCGATGCTGGTGCAGCTCCTGTTCATCTACCTGGGCCTGCCCGACATCGGCATCGTGCTCGACCCGTTCACGGCCGCCGTGGTCGCGATCGGGCTCAACAGCGCCGCTTACCAGGCCGAATATTTCCGCGGCTCGATCCAGTCGCTGCCGAGCGGACAGATGGTGGCCGCACGCTCGATGGGCCTGTCACGCTTCCAGGCACTGCGCTACATCATCTACCCGCAGGCCGCGCGCCGCGTGATCCCGCAGTGGTCGAACGAGGCAATCGTGGAGCTCAAGTACACCTCCATCGCCTACGCGATCGGCCTGACCGAGCTCACGGCACGCGCCGAGAAGGTCGGCTACCAGACGTTCGAGTTCCTCGAGGCCTTCACCCTGGTCGCGCTGATCTACCTGGTCCTGACCGGCATCGTCGCCCAGGTACTGGACCTGGTGGAGAAGCGGACGCGGGTTCCTGGGCTGACCTATACCGGCGGGGAATCGTACTAGTACACAGTAGTGCGCATGCGCGGCAAACCGGGCGAACGGATGATCTCCCGGATCCCGGACCGTTCCTCCCGGCCAACTTGACGGGGCAGAACAGGAAACCGCGGCCGTGGAACGTGCGGCAGGATTTCCGTTCAGGCGGCGTCGAACTTGATCGGCTTGATCCGGCGCAGATCAACATGCCTGCCGGCCTGATGCAGATCATGGCGATCCTGCAGCGCCAGCCAGCTCTCGGGCGAGCGGCCAAGGACTCTCGACAAGCGCAATGCCATTTCGGGACTGATTCCGCTGCTGCCATTGAGAACCCGTCCGAGCGTGGACGGGGCAACGTCCAGTCGTTCCGCAAGGCGGCGGGCACTGATCCCGTGCGGCTCCATGTAGATCTCGCGGATGAACTCGCCCGGGTGTGGCGGATTGTGCATCTTCATCAGTGGTAATCCTCGTAATCCAGCAGATACACGTTTCCATCATGGAACTCGAATGTCAGCCGCTAGTTTCCCGCGACACGGATCGACCAACGTCCAGCTGCGCTACCTTTCAGCCGATGGAGCATGAAACCGTGGATGTCCATGTCCTCGATGTTCATTGCGGTATCGAGAGCGGAAAGTTGCATGCGCAGACGCTTCGCATGTGTCGGATCAATACCGGACCGATTGCCCGATCGGTAGTAACGCTCCAGTCCCTTGTGGCGAAACGATCTGATCACCAATCCAGTGTAGCGTATTGCGCAACACGCTACAGATGCGAATCCTGTTCCCGATTGCTCGGAACATCCGTGATCCGGACCCTTCGGGCCTGACGGTTACGAAGTGGTCGCGAGCAGCAAGCCGGCCAGGACGCCGGTGATGATGGGCAGAGGGATGCACAGGGCGAGGCGCCAGGCAGTTAAACGGGGGCCGAGCAAGGGCAGCTCGAACAGCAGGGTGCGGTTGACGGCGATCAGCGACCAGGCGGTGATCAGGGCCACCAGTGCCTCGGGGCCGGCGCCGGCACGCAGCAGGGCGATCGCCAGCGGAAAGGCCAGCATGGGGCCGCCGGGCAGCGCGGCGCCGACGATGGAGGCGATCAGCACGCCGGTCAGGCCCGTGCCGGTGCCGATCCAGGTCGATACCACTTCCGGCGGCAGCAGCCGGCCGAGGCACTCGGCCGCGACCAGGGCGAACGGCAGCCGCGGGGCGATGCTCGCGAGATAGCCGCGGGCCGTCGTGCGCGCCTCGCGATGCGCGTCCGGCCGGCGCAGGCCGGCGAATCCGGCCAGCCCGCCGACTACCGCGGCCACCAGCGCGAACGAGAGGACGAAGTTCATCGGCTCACCCGCCGGGCGACGACGGCCGCGAGCAGCCCGGCGAGGATCGGCAGCAGCAGCGAGGCGGCCAGACGCAGGGCAACGAAATCGAAGCCCAGGAACGGCAGCTCCCAGATGACGAGGCGCTGCAGGCCCAGCGTGGCCCAGGCCGTGATGTAGACCACGCACACCGGGAAGCCCGCTCCGGCCTGTCGCAGGGCCAGCAGGATCGGGAACACGGCGAAGGGGCCGGCGGGCGTGACGATACCGCCCAGCAGCGCGATCCCGTAGCCGCCGAGTCCGCTGCCCGGTCCCAGCCAGCGCGCCACCCGTTCGTGCGGCAGCAGGGCGTGGACGTAGCCGCCCAGCAACAGCGCCGCGCCGATCACGGGTGCGATGGAAAGCAGTAGTACCGCCGCGTGCGTCAGCGCATCGACCAGCTCGGCACCGCCGTCGCGCAGCGCCAGCCCGCCGGCGGAAACCGCGGCCAGCACGATGAAGAACCACGTCGACCGCGTGACGCGGCGTGGCGGCTCGCCATCGGGGCGGTGGTCGACGGGCTGCTGCATGGCGATGCGGGTCTCTTCACCGGACAACTGGGCGCGCATCTTACGCGACTGGCGTCCGGTTTCACGTCCCTGCTGGTGAAGCCACGGGGTCTCGTTCTCGCGGCAGCGGTCATTCACGCAACCCGGGGAAGCGGTTTGCCTGCCTCCGGACCCCATGCTAGATTGGATCCAATTATCCATTTATCTCCTGTGGAATCGCGCTGCCGGCGCGAGGCCGCCGGAGAGCGGGATTCCCGGTCCGGGCAGGAGTGACGGATATGGCGGCGGAAGAGCGCGCAGCACCCCGAGTCCGAACCCTGGCGGACGTGCTGGCACGCGGACCTGCCGAGGCGCCGGCTCTCCTGGCCCCGGATCGGGAAATGCTCGATCACGACGGTCTGCGGGCGCAGGTCGCGCGCGTGGGGCGGGACTTGGCGGCCGCGGGCATCGGGCCCGCCGATCGCATCGCGATCGTCCTGCCCAACGGCCCCGAAATGACCGCATTGTTCCTGGGAGTGGCCGCCCATGCAGTGGCCGCGCCGCTGAATCCCGTGTACCGCGAAACCGAATTCGATTTCTACCTGGACGATCTCCGGGCGAGCCTGCTGATCGTGGTCGAGGGTCACGACACCCCTGCCCTCAAGGTGGCGGAAGCACGCGGCATCCCGGTGCTGCACCTGCGCGTGCCCGCCGACGCCCCGGCCGGGGTGACCGAGTTCGCGGGCATTGATGCCGGTCCGGGTGGCACGCCGGCGCGGCCGGGGCCGGACGACCCCGCGCTGGTGCTGCACACTTCCGGCACCACCTCGCGCCCCAAGATCGTGCCGCTCACGCAGCAGAACCTGGCCGCCTCGGCCCGGCACATCGCCGAATCGCTGGCGCTGTCGCAGCAGGATCGCTGCCTGAGCCTGATGCCGCAGTTCCACATCCACGGCCTGATCGCGGCCACGCTCGCGCCGCTGTACGCCGGCGGCAGCATCAGCTGCACGCCGGGCTTCGACGCGCTGCAGTTCTTCCGCTGGCTGCAGTCCGAGAGTCCCACCTGGTACACGGCCGTCCCGACCATGCATCAGGCCATCCTGGCGCGCGGCGCGCGCCAGCCGGACGCGGCGCAGCAGGCCGGGCTGCGCTTCATCCGCTCCAGTTCGGCCTCGCTGCCGCCGGTGGTCTTTGAGCAGCTCACCGAACTGTTCGCCTGCCCGGTGATCGAGTCCTATGGCATGACCGAGGCGACCCACCAGATGACCTCGAACCCGTTGCCACCGGCCCCGCAGAAACCGGGAACGGTGGGCTCGCCGGCCGGCCCGCGGGTGCGGCTGGCGGACACAGACAACCGGTTCGTCAACGGCGGCGAGGAAGGCGAGATCGTCATCTCCGGCCCTAATGTCACGCCCGGCTACGCCGGCAACGAGGAAGCCAACGCGAAATCGTTCTTCCATGACGAGCACGGCGATCGCTGGTTCCGCACCGGCGACCAGGGCCGCTTCGACGAGGACGGCTACCTGCGCATCACCGGCCGCATCAAGGAAATCATCAACCGCGGCGGCGAGAAGATCGCGCCGCGCGAGGTGGACGACGTGCTGATGGAGCACCCGGACGTGGAACAGGTGGTCACGTTCGCGGTGACGCACCCGCGCCTGGGCGAGGATGTCGCCGCGGCGGTGGTTGCACGCGACGGGGCGACCCCGGGCGAAGCGGCGCTGCGGGCATTCGCCCGCGAGCGGCTGGCCGATTTCAAGGTGCCGCGCACCATCGTGCTGGTCGAGGAAATCCCGAAGGGCCCGACCGGCAAGCTGCAGCGCATCGGCCTGGCGAGGCGGCTCGGGCTGGAAGATGAGGGGAGAGAATCCGCGTGAGGATCTGCATCTACGGCGCCGGCGCCATCGGCGGCTATCTCGCGGTCTGTCTGGAGCAGGCGGGACACGAGGTCGGCGTGATCGCGCGCGGGCCGCACCTGGAGGCCATCCGCGAGCGCGGACTGACACTGCGCATCAACGGCGAAGAGCGTACGTCCCGGGTGACCTGCTCGGACGACCCGGCGGACCTGGGGCCTCAGGACTACGTGATCATCACGCTCAAGGCCCATTCCATCCCGGCGATCGCCGACCGTCTGCCCGCCCTTTTCCATGACGACACGGCCGTCGTCACCGCCGTCAACGGCCTGCCCTGGTGGTACTTCCACCAAGTGGACGGTCCGCTCGAGGGCACACTGCTGGAATCGGTCGATCCCGGCGGCGTGCTGTGGGACACGATCGGCCCGGAACGGGCGATCGGCTGTGTCGTCTATCCCGCCTGCGAGGTGCCCGAGCCGGGCGTCATCGAACATGTCGAGGGTGACCGCTTCACGCTCGGCGAACCTTCAGGCGAGAAGACCGACCGCGTCATGGCGCTGTCACAGGCGATGCGGGATGCCGGCCTGAAGGCGCCGGTGAAGCCGCGCCTGCGCGACGAGATCTGGATCAAGCTCTGGGGCAACGTCAGCTTCAACCCGATCAGCGCGCTCACGCGCGCCACGCTCGACCGCATCTGCGCCGATGACGAGGTACGGGCGCTGGCCCGCGAGATGATGCTCGAGGCCCAGGCGATCGGCGAGGCGACGGGCGCGAATTTCGCGATCGACGTGGACCGCCGCATCGCCGGCGCCGCCGCCGTGGGCGAGCACAAGACCTCGATGCTGCAGGACCTGGAGCGTGGGCGGCCAATGGAAATCGAGGCGATTGTAGGTACCGTACAGGAATTGGGACGGCTGACGAATCTTCCCATGCCGAAGATCGACGCGGTATCGGCGCTCCTGCGCCTGGCTGCCGTGCAGCCCGGCGCCAGTGCATGAGCCGTATTGAAATCCAACCTGCAATGGCGACTGTAACAGGCAAAATGCCGGAGGTAGGCAATGCAATGACACGACACACGTCCCCACAAGATACTGATCACATGGCAAGACAAGCGGAGACATCAATGAACAGGAAAATTCTCAAAACCATTACATACCTGATCATCGGCATTGTTGCACCTCTCGGGATGGTGCAGGCGAAAGAGCTGCCGGATCCTCTCGTGATTGCTACAGAGGGCGCATATCCTCCATACAACTATGTCGATTCGGACGGAAACATCAAGGGTTTCGAAATCGACCTCGCCAAGGCACTGTGCAAGGAGATCAATGCCAACTGCGAGTTTGTCACACAGGACTGGGATGGAATCATCCCCGGCCTGCTTGCCAAGAAATATCATGCAGTGATTGGCTCCCTGTACATCACCGAGTCGCGCAAGGAGAAAATCGCCTTCTCCGACAAGTACTATCAAACGCCCGCAAGGTTCGTTGTCCGGAAGGACAGCAATATCGAAATCACCAGCGAGGGGCTGTCCGACGTAACCGTGGGAACTCAGCGGGGCACGAGTTTCGAGCGAATGATGCGCGACCAGTTCGGGCATGTTGATCTTCGCGTCTACGGTTCTTTCGATGAAGTCTATCAGGACCTTCGAAGCGGTCGCGTGGATGCGGTAATTGACGACGTGGTCAGCATGAAGGCTCATCTCTTCGACGGAACCGACAGCAGTCCCTTCGAAATGCGCGGCCCCGAATTCACCAATCCCGAGTGGTTCGGTTACGGCGCCGGCGTTGGCGTCCGCAAGGAGAATCAACACATTGCCGATGCGTTCAGCAGTGCGATTGCCGCCATTCGAGAGGATGGAACGTACCAGGAAATCTCGAATGAATGGTTCGGATTCGATGTATATGGTGAATGATCGATACCAGATATCATCGTAACCCGCGAGCCCAGTGGAGTGGGCACGGTATGCGTATCCGCAGACCATTCATGTGCTCACGCCATTGGGTCGCTCCTTTTACAGTATGGCCACAGTGTTCGATGCCGTACATCTTGCTGATTTCGAGGCAACTCGCGGCCGCAGAGAAATCCAATGCCTGAATTAATGAATGGCTATGGCTGGATGATTATCGGCGGGTTGAAACTGACGATAATTGTTTCCATTTCGTCAATGACAGTCGCTATCGTACTGGGACTCATTACCTCCATCCTCAGTTTGTCGGGCAGTACCTTCGCACGGTATGCCATCGCCACATATACCACGGTTATCCGCGGGATCCCCGAGCTGGTTCTTCTGCTGCTCGTGTACTACGGCGCCCCCACCCTGATCCAGGATCTACTCGCAACCAGCGGCATTGATGCCCAAATCAATCTGAATCCCTTTGTTGCCGGCGTTGCCACACTTGGATTCATATACGGAGCCTTCTCTTGCGAGGTCTTTCGCGCCGCATATCTTGCAGTTCCACGCGGCCAGTTCGATTCCGCTACAGCGATGGGTTTGACGGGCCGACAGACACTGGCATACGTCATCATCCCTCAAATGATGCGGTATGCCCTGCCTGGCCTCGGCAATGTCTGGATGGTTCTGCTCAAGGCCACTGCGCTCATTTCCATTATCCAGTTGCCGGAGCTGATGCGCAGGACCGACATGGCTGCACGTGCCACTCGTGAGCCATTCACGTTCTTCCTTATTGCCTGCCTTATTTATGTTGTATTGACCGTTATCTCCATGCATTTGCAGCAGCGTGCAGAGAGCTGGGCGAATCGCGGTGTATTGCGGGGTGGCGCATGAACATGGCCGCCGTCATCGAGAATCTACCCCGATTCCTGGATGGCATCATTGCGACCATCATGTACTCGGCTGTCAGCTTGTCCATCGGGTTCTTTGCCGCGATTCCGCTCGCCCTGATCCGCATGTCCGGGAGTCAGATTGGCTACTGGATCTCCACCAGCTATGTCACATTCTTTCGTGGCACTCCATTGCTGGCACAACTATTCCTCGTCTATTACGGCGCGGGCCAGTTTCACGAGCAATTGGAGGCAGTTGGCTTGTGGTGGCTGTTCCGGGAACCATGGTTCTGCGCATTGCTCACATTGACGCTGAATACGACCGCCTATACCTCGGAGATCTGGCGAGGTGGAATTCAGGCGGTTCCCCGTGTCGAGGTGGAGGCTGCTCGAGCACATGGCTTGTCCCGTATGCAAGTGCTCCGTCACATTGTCTTTCCGCGCGCCCTTGGCATCGGATGGCCTGCATATACAAACGAAGTCGTATACCAGATTCAGGCAACTTCGCTGGTATCTGTAATTTCGATAATGGATATAACGGGAGTTGCGAGAAGTATAGCGGCTCGTGACTTTGCCTATTACGAAGCGTTCATTTTTGCCGCGATCCTGTACCTCGCGCTGGTCTACGGATTCATATGGATCGCGAAAAGGATTGAGCGTCGCCTGCATGCTCATTTGCCAGCCAGGGCTTCCGGAATTTGATTTCTGCGAGGACGGAAATGATGAACGAAAAATCTTCCCACCCGAGTACCGAGCCCGCGCTGTCCGTCAAGGGATTGCACAAGTCGTTCGATGATACAGAGGTTCTGCGCGGAGTCGACATGGAAGCCCATTCGGGTGATGTCATTTGCGTAATCGGCTCCAGCGGCTCCGGGAAAAGCACGTTTCTCCGATGTTTGAATCTCATAGAAACACCGGACAGTGGGAGTATTCACATTGCAGGTGATGATGTTCCGCTTCGCTATGAGCAGAACGGCCCTCGTATAACGGACCATCAGCGCCTTCAGCGAATCCGCACCAAGGTTGGCATGGTGTTCCAGGAATTCAATCTCTGGCCACATAGAACGATCATCGACAACTTGACACTCGCACCGATAAAGGCAAAAGGGCTGACGAACCGGGAAGCAGTGGAACGGGCGGAGATGTATCTTGCAAAGACTGGAATTGCCGAGAAGCGTAACAGCTATCCGGCAGAACTGTCGGGCGGTCAGCAGCAACGAGCCGCCATTGCCAGAGCGCTTTGCATGGAGCCCGAAATCA
Organism: uncultured Ectothiorhodospiraceae bacterium; assembly: GCA_964478305.1. Taxonomy (GTDB): domain Bacteria; phylum Pseudomonadota; class Gammaproteobacteria; order XJ16; family Halofilaceae; genus Halofilum. Next base: position 15,101 of record CAYZHJ010000001.1, on the reverse strand, counting down.
TCTTGTTTGACGAGCCAACCTCGTCACTGGATCCGGAGCTTGTGGGTGAAGTACTGAAAGTCATGCGATCACTGGCGGAGGAAGGACGAACAATGATCGTAGTTACGCACGAAATGGCCTTTGCCAGGGACGTTTCATCACGAGTCATTTTCTTCAGAAATGGAATTGTTGGCGAAGATGGAACACCGGAACAGGTATTTAATCACCCAAAATCGGAAGCGTGCCGCCGTTTCGTGAATGCCTGAGCTGACGCAAGGAGGCCGGAACATCCTTATGGCAGCTTGGTGAAATCAAGAACATGCCGATCTTCTGCGAATCAATTCATTCAACATTCATACGTCCATGAAAGTCGAGACAACCACATGAGTACACCGATCAAAGAGATGCATGCCATATTCGAGGATCACGTTCTTCATCCCTATTCGAATGTTCGTGCATTGGAATCCCAGGAACGTCTTGTCATCACCGGTGGTGACGGCATAAACGTGATTGACAGCAAGGGCAACAAGTACATTGAGGGAGTGGCTTCCCTGTGGTACGCGAATCTCGGCTTCAGTGAATCGCGGCTGGCGGACGCGGCGTACGCGCAGCTCAAGCGTCTCCCCTGCTACCACGCTTTCAGCAACCGTGTCGCCGACGTGGTGCTGGAACTGACCGAGAAACTTCTGTCGATCTCTCCTGTGCCCATGGCCAGCGTGTTCTATGCATGCTCGGGCTCGGAGGCGAACGACACCGCTCTCAAGCTCGTCGAGTACTACTACAATGCGCGCGGCTTGCCCGACAAGAAGATGATCATCAGCCGGAAAATGGGGTATCACGGCGTAACTCATGCCGCGGCCAGCATGACCGGCGTGCCGCGCAACCACCTGGGATTCGATCTGCCGACCTCACGCGTGATCCACGTGAGTCAGCCCGACTACTACCGCCATGCGGAGGAAGGAGAAACCGAGGAGCATTTCAGTGAAAGGCTGGCTGCGGAACTCGAGCGGACGATCGTCGATACCGGGGCGGAGCGCATTGGTGCCTTCATCGCCGAGCCGTTGATGGGCGTCGGCGGGGTGGTCCCGCCGCCGGAAGGCTATTTCCGGAAGGTGCAGGAAATCCTGAAGAAACACGACATTCTGTTCATCGCCGACGAGGTGATCTGCGGTTTCGGCCGTCTCGGCGAGATGTTCGGCACCCAGGTTTACGACCTGCACCCCGACATGATCTCGATCGCCAAGGGATTCAGCTCAGGCTATCAGCCGATTTCCGCCCTGATGATCAACGATCGCGTGCACCAGGCGATCGCGGACGCGAGTGAAACCCACGGCGTGTTCGGTCACGGTTTCACCTATTCAGCCCATCCGGTCGCCGCGGCGGTCGCGCTCGAGACGTTACGCATCTACGAGGAGCGGAACATCACCCGGCACGTGCAGGATGTGGGCGCCCATTTCCAGAAGAGACTGGAAGAACTGCGCAACAGCCCGATCGTCGGCGATGTGCGCGGACGCGGCCTGATTGCGGGCGTTCAGCTGGTCGAGGATCCTCACAGCCGGACGTTCTTCGATCCGGCCCGCGCTGCCGGCAAGCTGCTGGAACAGAAGGCCGAGGCCGAAGGACTGATCACGCGGGCGCTGGGCGACGTGATTGCGCTGGCACCGCCGCTGATCATCGAGAAGGACGAGGTCGACACGCTCGTGGAGCGGCTGTCGCGCGCACTCGAACAGGCCGAGGAGGAACTGAAGCGATGAGCTCAAACGTTTCCCGAACCGCTCACGGGGCTGACACCGGCAGCTGCGTCAGTGGCGTTCATCGCAACCTCGTGGCCGGTGAATGGATCGAAGGCGAAGCGACGGTACGCAACGTCAATCCGTCCGACACCAACGACGTGATCGGAGAATACGCGCAGGCCGACGAACGCCAGGCTGCCACCGCGTGCGCTGCCGCCGTCGAGGCGTTCCCGCGCTGGTCGGGGCAGACTGCGCAGTATCGGTCGGACATCCTGGATGCCATCGGCACACGCATCCTCGAACGACACGAGGCCCTCGGCACGCTGCTCGCGCGCGAGGAAGGCAAGCCGGTACGCGAGGCCGTGGGCGAGGTGAAACGGGCCGGACACATCTTCAAGTTCTTTGCCGGCGAGGCGCTGCGTCTCGGCGGCGAGGTGATGCCGCGCCTGCGGCCCGGGGTCAGTGTCGGCGCGGACCGGATCCCGATCGGGGCAGTCGGCCTGATCACGCCATGGAACTTCCCGCTCGCGATACCGGCCTGGAAAATCGCGCCCGCCCTGGCCTGTGGCTGCACGGTCGTGTTCAAGCCTGCCAATCTCGTCCCGGGATGCGCTCACGCGCTTGCCGAGATCCTGCACGATGCCGGGCTCGACGGGGGCGAATTCAACCTGGTGATGGGCCGCGGTCCCAGCGTGGGTGACGCCATTGCGAACGCCGAGGGCATGGCGGGGGTAAGTTTCACCGGCTCCACGGAAGTCGGCCATGGTGTGGCACGGGCCTGCATGGCGCGCAACGCACGCATCCAGCTCGAGATGGGCGGCAAGAATCCGATCGTGGTCCTGGACGATGCCGATCTCGAACGAGCCGTGGACGCCTCCGTGATCGGTGCATTTTTCCAGACCGGTCAGCGCTGTACGGCTTCATCACGCATTATCGTGACCGAGGGAATTCACGATCGCTTCGTGGACGCACTGATCAAGCGCCTCGGCGAACTGAAGATCGATTCCGCGCTGCTGCCGGACACGGACATCGGCCCGGCTGTTGATGAACGGCAGTACCGTCAGGATCTCGAGTACATCGAGTTGGGCAGGAAAGAGGCAACGCTCGTCTGCGGCGGCAATCCACTGGAACGATCAACACCAGGCTACTATCTCGAACCGGCACTGTTCATCGATACGCACAATGACATGCGCATCAATCGCGAGGAAATGTTCGGACCCATTGCCTGCGTGATCCGGGCGACGGATTACGAGCATGCATTGCGGATCGCCAACGATACACCCTACGGTCTTGCCGCCGCCATCTGCACCAATGATGCCCGCTGCATGAACGATTTCCGCCGTCGCGCGGCCGTTGGTATGGTGATGTGCAACATGCCGACCGCGGGCCTCGACTATCATGTTCCCTTCGGAGGCGTTAAGGCCTCCAGCTATGGCACACGCGAGCAGGGGACCTATGCGCGCGAGTTCTATACTACGGTGAAGACCTGGTATTCGTACGAGGGATGACCATTGACCCGGCGGCCGCGATCCACCGCCCTCGGGGATCGGTTGACAGGGGACGCAACATGGCCCAGCGAAGCAGCTACATGCAGAACGAATCCTCGGCGGTGACAGCGGAGGAAGAGGCCTACACCTACATACTCGGACGGATTCGCCGGGGCGAATACCAGCCGGGGGATCGCCTCAAGGCCGAGGACATCGCCTCCGAGATCGGCATGAGCCGAATGCCGATTCGCGAAGCCTTCCGCCGGCTGTCGGCCGAGGGATTACTGATCATGCGGCCGAATCGAGGTGCAACGGTGCGTGCACTGACGCTCGCGGACATAGAGGAAATCTTCGAGATGCGTGCCGTGCTCGAGGGTCTTGCCGTCCGGCTCGGGGTGCCGCAGGTGGACGATCGGGCACTCGAGGAACTGAAGGAACTGCTCGAACGCATGGAGCGCTCCCGGCACAGGGATGATGGCGAATGGCTGACGCATCACCGCCAGTTCCACGAATCCGTGTGCGGCCTCAGTGGCCGACCGCGGCTGTTGCGGCAGATCAGCAGCCTGCATACAGCGATCGAGCCCTACATTCGCGTCTGGTTCATCAATTCGGACAAGCCGATCAGCGCGAACGTGCAACGCGAGCACGAGCAGATCCTCGAGGTTCTGCGCAGTGGTGACCCGCAGCATGCGGAACGCGTGATGCAGGAGCATGTCCGGACGACCGCGCCGGATCTCGCCCACTTTCTCTGAACGCCCCGGCGGCAATCAGCGTAGCCGCCGGCTGCTTGCGCATCCTGGGACATGCAACATGAGAAACTTCGAACTGCCCGGTCGTTCCCCGGTATTCGCGACCGGAGGCATGGCGGCCACCTCGCATCCGCTGTCCACCGAAACCGCGATCGGGGTGCTGCGCCGCGGCGGCAATGCCATGGACGCCGCGATCGCCGCCTGCGCCGTCCAGTGCGTGGTCGAACCGGGGTCCACCGGTATCGGTGGCGACTGCTTCGCCTTGTACGCCCCCGCCGGCGGCCCGGACATCGTTGCCTTCAACGGTTCCGGCCGCGCCCCCGCCGCCGCGACGCCCGCATGGTTCGCCGAGCAGGGCATCGAGTCCATTGATCAACAGTCGCCGCACGCCGTCACGATCCCCGGCGCCGTCGATGCCTGGGTACGCCTGAATGCCGACCACGGGCGACTGGACTTCTCCGAGCTTCTCCAGCCCGCCGTGCAGCATGCACGGAACGGTTATCCCGTGGCCCCGCGGACACAGCGAGACTGGGCAGAGCACGAGAAGCTGCTGTCGGCCGACGCGAATGCGCGGTCCGTATTCCTGCCCGGCGGCAAGGCGCCTTCGGTCGGCGATCTTCACGTCCAGCCCGCGCTCGCCGACACCCTGGAACGGATCGCCGGCGGCGGCCGTGACGGTTTCTACCAGGGACCGGTGGCCGAGGACATCGTCGAGTACCTGCGCGGACTCGGGGGCCTGCACACGCTGGATGACTTCGCGCGGACGGCCGGGGTATACGTCGATCCGATCTGCACGGACTACCGCGGCTACACTGTGTGGGAATGCCCGCCCAACGGACAGGGGGTCATCGCGCTGCTGATCCTGAACATTCTCGGGGGGGCGCGGGGCACGGACGAACTGCTGTCACCGGAACGGATTCATCTCGAGATCGAGGCGACGCGGCTCGCCTATGCTCAGCGTGATGCGTTCGTGGCCGATCCCGCGCAGGCCCGGGTCCCCGTAGAGGCGCTGCTGAGCGATGCCCACACAGACGCGCTGCGCGATCGCATCGATCCGGACCGGGCCGGACATCCGGGTGCCACGATGCTGCCACATGTGCACGAAGACACCGTCTACATTTGCGTCGTCGACGGCGACGGCAATGCCGCAAGCTTCATCAACTCCCTGTTTCACCCCTTTGGTAGCGGGCTGCTGGAACCGGAATCCGGCGTGCTGCTGCACTGCCGCGGACTGAGCTTCGAGCTGGATCCGGAACATCCCAACGCCATCGCACCGGGCAAGCGCCCGATGCACACGATCATCCCCGGGATGCTGAGCGAGGGCGGGCGCATCCGCATGCCGTTCGGCGTCATGGGCGGCCATTACCAGGCACTCGGTCATGCCCATTTCCTGACCCGGCTGATCGACTACGGCCACGACCTGCAGGAGGCCATGGATCTGCCCCGATTCTTCCCGCTGCCCGGCGGCAACCGGGTCGAGATGGAAGGTGCGATCCCGCAGGAGACGCTGCAGATTCTGGAACGGATGGGTCACCGGCCGGGCCCTCCTCGGCGCCCGATCGGCGGCTCCCAGGCCATCTGGATCGATCACGACCGCGGCGTCCTCATCGGAGCCTCCGATTCCCGCAAGGACGGTTGTGCGCTGGGCTTCTGAGTGCGCGCCGGCTGTCGCGCCGACAGGCGTGTCCATTGACAAAAAAATGCCCCGTGGTTGCACGGGGCATGGCGATGTTTCCGCCTGAAGGGGACCGGTTCAGCAATCCAGCGTGTGCTGGCGTTCCCAGTCGGTGAGCTGGCGCGAGTAGTCGTTCCATTCCAGCGTCTTCAACTTGATGTAGGCGCGGCTGAAGTCCTCGCCCAGTGCCGCGCGCAGGGTCTTGTCGCGCTCGAAGGCACGGATGGCGTCGAGCAGGTACAGCGGCAGCTTCTTCGCGCCTCGGACCTTGTGGCCGTCGGAATACATGTCAATGTCGAGGCGCTTGCCGGGCTCGCGCCGGTTGGCGATGCCTTCCAGGCCCGCCGCCAGCTTGACGGCCTGCAGCAGGTAGGGATTGGCGGCGCCGTCGGCCTGGCGGAACTCGAAGCGGCCGGCGTCGGGGATGCGGATCATGTGGGTGCGGTTGTTGCCGGTCCAGGTGATGGAATTGGGCGACCAGGTGGCGCCCGAGGTGGTCACCGGGGCATTGATGCGCTTGTAGCTGTTCACGGTCGGGTTGGTGATGGCACACATCGCCGCGGCGTGGTGCAGGATGCCGCCCATGAAATAATAGGCTTTGGCCGACAGCCCGTTCTCGTCGCTGTCGCTGTGCAACAGGTTGGTGTCGCCGGACTTGTCCCACAGTGACAGATGCACGTGGCAGCCGTTGCCGGTGAGGTGCATGAACGGTTTCGGCATGAAGGTGGCGCGCAGGCCGTGCTTCTCGGCGATCGAGCGCACCATGAACTTGAAGAACGCGTGCCGGTCGGCCGTCACGAGCACGTCGTCGAAATCCCAGTTCATCTCGAACTGGCCGTTGGCGTCCTCGTGGTCGTTCTGGTAGGGCTTCCAGCCGAGGTCCAGCATGGCGTCGCAGATCTCGGAGATGACGTCATACTGGCGCATGACGGCGGACTGGTCATAGCAGGGCTTCTCCGCCGTATCGAGAAAGTCGTGGATCTCGCTGCCGTCCGGGCTGATCAGGTGGAATTCGCACTCGACGCCGGACTTGGGATGAAAGCCTTCCGCCTCGGCCGCCTCCACCATGCGCTTGAGGACGCGCCTGGGCCCCTGCTCGACCTGCTCGCCGTCCATCCACAGGTCGCCGGCGACCCAGGCCACCTCCGGCTTCCAGGGAAGCTGGATCACCGTGTCCGGGTCCGGTACGGCGAACATGTCCGGGTGCGCCGGGCTCAGATCGAGGTAGGTGGCGAAACCGGCGAACCCCGCCCCGTCCTTCTCCATGTCGCCCACCGCGGCCGCCGGTACCAGCTTGGATCGCTGGACCCCGCGCAGATCGGTGAAGTTGAACAGGAAATACTTGATGTTTCGCTCTTTGGCGAAGGCCTCGAGTCTGCTTGTCATGCTTTTTGTCTCCCCAGTCACTTGTTTCGCGAAACGGCCGGCGGCGGACGGGATCAGGTCCAGCCCGGGATCCAGTCCGTGCCCGCGAGCGGAACGCGGGCCATCGCGGCCGCTTCCATCGTCAGCGCCACCATGTCTTCGGGTTCGAGATTGTGGACGTGTGATTTGCCGCAGGCGCGGGCCAGCGTCTGGCACTCGAGGGTCAGCGTCGCGAGGTAGTTGCGCACCCGCTGCGCGCCGAGCTCGGGATCGAGCCGCTTCTCCAGTTCCGGGTCCTGCGTGGTGATGCCCACCGGGCACTTGCCGGTATGGCAGTGGTGACAGAAGCCGGGCCTGGTGCCGAGGGCGTGATAGTCCTCCTCGTGGATCGGCGCGTTGCAGTTGAGCGCCATCAGCGAGGCCATGCCGATCGATACCGCGTCCGCGCCGAGCGCGAGCGCCTTGGCGACGTCGGCGCCGGTGCGGATGCCGCCGGAGACGATGAGCTGCACCTTGCGGTGCATGCCGAGTTCCTTGAGCGCATCGACGGCCTGGCGCACGGCCGGCAGCGTCGGGATGCCGACGTCCTCGATGAACACGGTCTGCGTCGCGGCCGTGCCGCCCTGCATGCCGTCGAGCACGATGGCATCGGCGCCGGCCTTCACGGCCAGCATGACGTCGTACCTGGTGCGCGTCGCGCCGACCTTGACGTAGATCGGCTTTTCCCAGTCGGTGATCTCGCGCAGTTCCTGGATCTTGATCTCGAGGTCGTCGGGACCCGTCCAGTCCGGATGACGGCAGGCCGAGCGCTGATCGATCCCGCGCGGCAGGGTGCGCATCTTCGCGACCCGGCGGGTGATCTTCATGCCCAGCAGCATGCCGCCGCCGCCGGGCTTGGCGCCCTGCCCGACCACGACCTCGATCGCGTCGGCCTTGCGCAACTGATCGGGCTCCATGCCGTAGCGCGACGGCAGGTACTGGTAGACCAGCGTCTTCGAGGATTCGCGCTCCTCCTCGGTCATGCCGCCGTCGCCGGTGGTCGTGCTCGTGCCCATCTCGGTGGCGGCCTGGCCCAGCGCCTGCTTGGCGTTGGCGCCGAGGGCGCCGAAGCTCATGCCCGCGATGGTGATCGGAATCTTCAGCTCGATCGGCTTCTTCGCGAAACGGGTGCCGATCACGACATTGGTGTCGCACTTCTCGCGGTAGCCCTCGAGCGGATAGCGGGAAATGGAGGCGCCGAGGAACACGAGATCGTCGAAGGTCGGCACCTTGCGCTTGGCGCCCGAGCCGCGGATGTAGTACAGCCCTTCCGACGCGGCCCGCTGGATCTCGGCAATGACGTGCGGGGGAAACGTGGCGGACTCGCGGATCTTTCGTTCATCCATCAGTGCATTCCCCTCAGTAGTAGCCGATGTTGCCGATCTTGAAGTTGTAGAGCTGGCGCGCGGAACCGTAGCGCCGGAACTCCCCGGGATCGGCATCGATGCCGGCCTTCTCCAGCAGATCGCGCACGAGCTCGATGTGCTCCGGCTTCATCTCCTTCTCGATGCAGTCGGCACCGAGGCTTTCCACCTTGCCGCGCACGAACAGCTTTGCCTCGTAGATCGAGTCACCGAAGGATTCACCCGCATCGCCGCACACGACCATGTGGCCGAACTGCGCCATGAACGCGGACATGTGGCCGACCGAACCGCCGACGACGATGTCCACGCCCTTCATCGAGATGCCGCAGCGCGCGCTGGCGTCGCCGTCGATGACCACGAGCCCGCCGTGGCCGGTCGCCGCCGCGGACTGGCTGGCATAACCCTTGACGTGCACGCGGCCGGACATGATGTTCTCGGCCACCCCCACCCCGGCGTTGCCCTCGATCGTGACGCTGGCGTGCTGGTTCATGCCGGCGCAGTAATAGCCGGCGTGACCGCGGACGACGATGTCGACCGGGTGATCCAGGCCCGCGGCGATGCTGTGGCGTCCCATCGGGTTGAGTATCTCGTACGCCCTGTCGCCGGCACTGTCGTCCAGGTCATGCAGGAGCTGATTGACGCCACGGACGTCCATCCGGTCCAGGTCGAGTGTTTCCATCTTCCGATCCGCGTCGACTGTCGCCTTGTTCATGCCCTTCCCCAGCTGTACACGGTGGCAGGTTTCGGCTCCCAGACATTCGCGCCCTCGACGCCCGGCAGGCGGGCCAGGGCACGGTACTCGGTCGCGATCGCCACCCAGTCGTCGGTCTCGGCCATGATCGCGTGCTTGCACGAGATCGGGTCGCGTACGACCGAGAAGCCGTCACTGGTGCCGACGGCGAACGTGTAGAAGCCGTCCATGTCCTCCAGGGCCGCCTCCAGCGCCTCGTGCAGCGACGCGCCCTCGCGCAGGCGCCAGGTCAGGTAGGCGGCGGCGACCTCGGTGTCATTCTTCGTCTGGAACGTGATGTCGGCGTTCTTCGCGAGCCAGTCGCGCCAGAGGTGATGATTCGACAGCGAACCGTTGTGGACCAGGCAGAGATCGTCGCCGGTGTTGAAGGGATGCGCGCCTTCCGTGGTCACCGCGCTCTCGGTGGCCATGCGGGTGTGGCCGATGGCGTGGGTGCCCCGCGCAGCGGCGATCTCGAACTGCTCCAGCACCTGCGCGGGCAGGCCCGTTTCCTTGAAGATCTCCAGCGAGTGGCCGGAACTCATGATGCGCACCTCCGGCCGGTGGCGCTCGACCCAGCCACGCAGGTTGGTGTTGCGTGCCTGCGTGCTCACGATCGCGTGGGTCGCGATGCGGCGGACCTCGATCTCGACGCCGAGATCGCGCCCGGCCTGGTCGCCCAGGCCGTCCCAGTCGTAGTGCCGGTCGGCGTGGTACAGCGTCACCTTGCTGCCGACACCGGCATCCTCGTGATAGGTCGCGATCCCCGCGCTGTCGGGCCCGCGCTCGGTCATCTCCACGAGCATGGGGCAGAACAGCTCTCCGAGCCGGTCCTGCAGTCCGGGATTCTTCAGATACAGCCCAACGATTCCGCACATGGTCGGCATCCTCCGGTAAGCACGCCGCTGCCGTGGCCTTCGTGCCGGCCACGACCGGAGTTTATCTCAAGGAATAATAGTTTCCTATAGGTGGAGCCGGGATCCGGCCGGGCAAGCCCGGAACGGACCGGCACCGCTCCGCGGATGGCAGGGATCGCCTCGGGTGCTTCCGCGGCGGGGCATTCGCGGCGGCCGGTTATTCGCTGCCGCCGTCCGCCCGTGAATACGTGATGATCGAAAGGTAGCGGCAGGGCAGCTGGGTGAGCTCGACCGGCCCGTGCGGGGCGATGGCATCGAAGAACAGCGAGTCGCCCGGCTTCATCCGGAACGTGCTCGAACCGTGTCGATAGACCAGTTCCCCTTCGAGCATGTAGATGAATTCCACCCCCTCGTGCTGGAAATCCCCGAAGCCCTCGGAATCCTCGCGCAGCGTGATCAGGTAGGGCTCGACGCCGACCGGCCCGCGCACGCCATGCCCGAGGAGCTCGTAGACATGGCCGACCCGGGTGCCGCGGCGATCGATCTCCAAGCCCTCCCCCGCGGGCACGAACGATACGTCCCGGCTGACCTCCAGCGGCGTGAACAATGCCGACAGCGGGATGCTCAGCGCGTCCGCCAGGGCCGAAAGCGTCGCGAGCGACGGCGAAGTCTGGCCGTTCTCGATCTTGGACATCATTCCCTGCGAAACACCCGCCCGCTGTGCAAGTGCCAGCAACGTCATGTTGCCGCGCCGCCGGTGCTTGCGGATCTCCTGGCCGATGTATTTCTCCAGGTCGTGTTCGCCGGCACCGGCAGTCGTATCCGGGATCAGGCCGAGCGACTCGGCATCCTGGGACTTCCGTTTCGCCATGTCGCGGTCCTCCTCCAGGGTTTGCGGATGGCGGGGTGCGCTGCGGACGATCATACCGTGCCCGCGAGAGCCACTGCACCAGCAATTCTCCCGACATCATCGAGCCTCCCGCGGGTCAGCCGCCACGACGTTTGCCGCCGCCCGACTGCAGGTAGTTTTCCCAGCGGAAACGCGCGGTCCGGTAGGCATCCATGAACGACATCGCATAGATGAACCAGCCACCCGCATAGCGTCCGAGGATGCTGTGCTCGGGCGTCGTCAGGTGAAACGAAACGGCGGCGAGGAGCACGATGTAGAACACCATCAGCAGGCCTCGCGAAGGCTGCCCGTTCATGATCTGCCCGGCGCCCGGCAGGAACATGGCGCTCACGAGCACCACGTACGGATGCCAGGGCCGTGACATCCGATCGGTCCCGCCGTTCCCGACCCGTGCGTTATTCATGGGCATTTCCCGTTTTCAGATCGTCCGCTATTGCCAGTGCGCGATCGAGCAGCATCTGCACCTCCAGCCGCGGGATATCGAGGCTCGTGAACTTGAGTCCGCGCAGTACGAGGTAGTTTGTTCGCTCCGCCTGAAGCGCCTGGTACACCAGGCGCACGCCCCGGCCGGTGATCAACAGTTCCTTTGCCCGCCGGTCCCGGAAGAAATCCAGGTGTCCGGCGACCCGGTCCAGCGGCGGCATGGTCCCCGGATCGTCACTGCGCAGCCATGCCGGCTGCGGCCAGTGAGGCGGGACATCCAGTTGATGCGGAAGCCTCGAGATCGGCGAGTAGAACTCGATGTTCTCCGGCCGCACGAGAAAATCCAGCACGCCGCTGTACGGCAGCTCGTGGAGCACGCTCACGCGCAGCCACATCGACGGGACCTTGCGGAATCCGACATGCTCCTCGATCGGTTCGATGCGGACGAAGTGCCCGTGGTAGAACCCGTCGAGGGTCGGGAATCCGATTCCCTCCTGGCGCAGCTGCGTCTTCTCGAGCAGCGGCACGACCTGGTCGAACATGGCCCGGCGACGCAGCCCGGTGTCCCTGCGATGCTTGCGGTGAAAGTGCCACATCAGCACCGCCGCCAGGACACCGAGGGCGATGGTCAGCGCCTCCACCGGCACCTCCCGCCACCCCGTCGCCGGTCCCGCGGCCGCGGGGGGGGGGCGAAGCCGGGCCGCGGGCGGGCCGGGGCCGGGGGAAAGCTAGG
>CAYZHJ010000001.1:0-3047 GCA_964478305.1 uncultured Ectothiorhodospiraceae bacterium | reverse complement strand
TGGGTCCGCGCCACCCCCGCCACCCCCCGCCCCCCCGCCGCCGTGCCCGCGGCCGCGTGCCGCCCCTAAGGCCGCCACGCGTCTCGCCGGATCCGTGCATCAACGTGCGATCGTCACCGGGCAGTTCGCCTTCTCGGCCACCCCGTAGGCGACCGAGCCGATCCGTGACATCGCGGTCTGTCCCGCATGCCCGGTCACGATGTGCCCGTAACCCTCCCGGGCGGCATATTCCACGATCGCCTCGTCGACATCCCGGGCCTGCACGACCACGCAACTGACGTCCTTCAGGTCCATCGATTCCGCATGCTTGCGCGCATCGGAAAGTTCCCGTGACGTCTGCTGGTCTGCCGCCTCCAGCACTTCCGCCCCCCAGTAGCGGGACTTCTGTGCCTTCTCGGCCGTCGCCCGCTCCACCGTCAGGAAACACAGCGGTACACCGAGCGCCCTGGCGAAATCGCAGGCGACCGACACGGCTGTCGCGGATGCGCGGGACCCGTCCGTCGCACAAAGAATCTTCTCTGGCACGAGCCTCTCCCTCAGTAGCCGATCGGTCGCGGCCACGCCATGGTGAACTGCGACGCGCGTTCGACGAACGGATAGCGCCGGTAGTGGAACCAGACCGACGCGACGATGTAGAAGACCATGATCGCGAGCAGCGTGCTGCCGTACCCCAGGAACGTCGCGAAGTAGGTCGCCACGCACAGGGTCAGCAGCGCGATCATCGGCAGCGGATGCAGCGGATGCACGTAACCGCGGTCGATCGACCCCAGCGGCCATTTCTGGCGGAACTTGACGATGTTGATCGTCATGAACGTGTAGCCGAGCAGCCCGGAGAGGATCGAGAACGTGATCACCTGATCCAGCAGGCCGGTGAACGCGAACGCCACAGCGATGGGAATCAGGAAGATGATCGAGCGGAACGGCGTGCGGTACCGCGGATGAACGGCGCCGAACCACGCCGGCATGTACCGGTCGCGGCCGAGCGAGAACCAGGCCCGCGAAGCGTCGTTGATGCAGCCGTTCGCCGATGCGACCGCCGCGAGCACCGTTCCGAGGAACAGCAACGCCGAGATCGACGGATTGCCCAATACGCGCGCGGTGTCATAGAGCGGCACGCCCGACTGGCCGAGATACTCCCAGGGCAGCAGCCCGCTGGCCACGTACCAGGTCAGCGTCGCGGCGATCAGCAGCGTCACGATGCCGGTGATCGTGCCGAGCGGCAACGCCCGCCGGGGCGAACGGCATTCCTCGACCGCCTGGCAGGTTCCCTCGATACCGAGGTAATACCACATGCCGAACTGCAATGCCGCGATCACGCCGATCCAGCCGTATGGCAGGCCGTCGAGCAACTCGCCATGCTGCAGGATCGTGCCCTGGGACCAGGGCTCGGTGGCGAAGAACAGCACCACGATCGACAGGAACGCGATCGCGGTCATGACGAAGTTGACGCTCAGCGTCATGAACACGCCACGATAGTTCAGCCAGGCAAGAACCGCGATCGTCAACAGCACGAACGGTTTGGGATCGAGTCCTTCGTGACCCGTTTGCGCGGCCACCGTTGATACAAGGTCCCCTACCACCAGTGCGTCTGCCGCCTCCAGCATCGTGTAGGCAAGCACAAGATACAACGCCACGTTGAACGCCATCAGCGGACCGATGATGTGCTTCGCCTGGGCATACTGACCGCCGGCGGCGGCCACGGTGGAAGTCACCTCGGAATCGATCATGGCCACGCAGGTATAGAGCAGGCCGATGAACCAGCACGCGATCAGCGAGCCGAGCGCCCCGCCCTTGCCGACGGAGAAGTTCCATCCCATGAACTCGCCGACCAGGACGATGCCGACACCGAGTGCCCATACGTGTACGGGACCGAGTACCTTGAGAAGATGGAGGCGCTTTGGCGCGCCGCCCTCGACCGCAACTTCAGAAGCCCCATCAGACATCGCTCTTCCCCTCGTCGAGCAGGATATCCTCGCCTTCCCGCGAGCTCAGGAGATAATCCTCGTCGTATTCCCTGCTGACCTTGATCGCATCGAACACGATCCAGAGCAGGAGCGCCCCCGATATGATCCAGGACAGGTAGCTCAGTACATCCCAGACATCCATCGTTCTCTCCTTTGCTGCCAGCGTGCAGCCATTCTGGTTATTCCCGGGATTCACCGAATTTTTCGTTGATTACCTCGCAATACTCGCGTTTGGAGACTTTCAGCACGAACGTGAAGTAGCCGAGAATGACCAATGCGGTCACGAGCAGCGACCACCACGAGAACGAGTAGTCAAAGCGGGTGTTGATGAGCTCTCCCGCCTCTTTCGGCGTCATGTCGAGCTTTTCCCATTGAGCCTGCATGGCCGGGTTCTGCGCGAGGGACTCCCATGTGGGGTTTTCCCGTGCATCGGGTACCGTGTACGAACTGGCACCACCGCCGAGCAGCAATGGCAGCAACAGGGAGACGAACACGAGGGCGATGATGAACACCGTGTCGATGATCTGGCCGGCACGGCTCTGGATGGGTGGTTGATATTTGGTTGTCATTGTCACACTTCCTCTTCGCGAAATGAGTTCGTTCTGCAGCCAGTTGCTTCAAGCACCCGTTTCGCCACGCCTGTTTCGTTCACGCTTCTCGTCAAGATGACGGATGTCGGGTTCGTAGGTGGCTCGCTTGAATTGCGCGTACTGGCTGAGCATTGCGCTGATGGAAGCGGTGTTGAAGATCAGGACGAGAATGCCGCCGACGATGAGCGCCAGGTCGACACCCCCGTTGTTCACGAGAGGAGCAATCTGGAAGTAGACGAACGCGTACACGATCCACAGCACGATCGCGAATCCGATCCCCCAGATCCGATCGACCAGCGCCATCCGGTCGATTCGCTCTTGCATCGTGGAATCCATGAGCATGTCCTCCACAGGTTGTTGTCCCGCGCCGTCACCTCGACGACGGCGGGTGGGTCATCCACAGGCCCGCAAGGGCCTGCTGACACGAAGTGCATCCGGGAGAACCGTCAATGGCCCCGCCGGGGCCGCAGGAACGATTTTCCTGTCATGCATA